>DMHB01000070.1 GCA_003449595.1 Microscillaceae bacterium
CCATTTACTACAAAGTACCTCAAAAAAGAGAGCGGCTTATTTTAGTTGGTATTCGAAAAGATATTGAAATTCCTTATGCTTATCCGCAACCCTATAAAAAAATTTACCACCTCAAGGATGCTTTGAAGAAAGGCGAATTGTTTCCCTGCGATGTACCAGAATCAAAAGGTGCAAAATACCCTGAAAGCAAAAAAAAGGTATTAGATTTAGTGCCACCCAAAGGCTACTGGCGGAACCTGCCTTTGGATCTCCAAAAATCGTTTATGGGAGGAAGTTTTTATTTAGGTGGAGGCAAAACAGGCATCGCCCGAAGAATTGGCTGGGATGAACCTTGCTTGACACTGACTTGTAGTCCGGCTCAAAAACAAACCGAACGCTGTCATCCAGACGAAACCCGACCATTTACCATACGCGAATATGCACGTATTCAGACTTTTCCCGACGAATGGATATTTGAAGGTTCTTTGGCACAACAATACAAACAAATTGGCAATGCGGTGCCTGTCAATTTAGCACGTGAGGTAGGTTATTCTATTATCAGCTTTTTAAACAAGTATTACAGCTTATCAAAGCCTAAGTAATAACCATAGTTTTCAAAGGTTATTTGGTCAAATATGCTGCGATTATTTTTTTCGATTTCAGATGAAATTTCATCAAAGGCTGAACTGGGGTAATTCAGCCTTTTGCTTCCTACAGAAGCCAAGTAGTCGTCAATGACCACTGGGAGTATTTTGTATAATTGGAACAAAGCATCTTCTTGTCTTGACAGAAGCGCATAAAACCTATCACCCGAAATTTTAAATACCCGACTGTGGCTGTATTCTTTCCCATTAATTTCTCCCTTCCAAGGTTCAACAAAGCTACTCTTCGCCAAGATTTGCACCCAATAACACTTCGCCTGTTTGAAACTATCGGCATAGCGGGCTAATTTCTGAAACAATGCCTCTGCCGAACTGCTGTTCATAGTGTTATGCTTGTTTTTTATATCTGCAAAAAGGGTATTGTCATGGGCTTTTATATCAAACCCGCTCAGCTTGCCCAGCTCATACCCTGCGATACCACCCAAAACCTGTTCGTGAAATGTTCCAATTGAGTTATTAATAGACTTATCAATTTGCCTAAGTATTTCAGCCTGAATCAAATCTTCCTCTTGGATAGCATTAAATTTAGCATCGAAGGTCAATTTAAAAGCATCAATCTTGTTTAAGTAAAAACTCTTTTTGGACAGATTGCTTTTTGCCTTTAAGTAGGCTGTATACAAATTATGCACGCAGCCTAACAAATGTTCGTCTGAAATGAAACGTAAATATTTATTCGACATAACAACTTTCTATTATAAAAAAGCGAATAGCTAACCGATGTTTGAGATTTAGCTTTTGGCAAAGATACAAATTAATAATACAGGTGCTAAGTGCAGATCCTGCCCTCTCTTCTACCCCACACAAATTTGTAGGTTCGGGCGCTTTTGTTTAAATTGTTCTTTTAAAACAAAACGCACATACTACAATGCTACGCAAAGGTTTTTTCCAACGCCTCACTACCATTTGGTTTGGTTTGATTATGGGGCAAGTCGTTTTTTTGGCAGTGGTCTTTTTTCTCAACAACCAACAAGACAGCAGTTTTGTAAGACCTGAATTGGTAGGAGTAATGGATTACATAGCCATTGCCTTTAGTTTAGGCACTTTGGGGATGTCGCAGTTTATTCCGCAACAATTGCTCAAAGTAGAAACCAAAGACACGTTAGACAACAAACTTCAGAAATACCAAACCAGTGTCATTTTGCGGGGCGCTTTGATTGAAGGAGGCAACCTGTTTTGTATTGTAGCGTATTTGCTCACCCAAAATTCACTGCTGTTGGGCAGTTTTGCCGCCTTGATCAGCATTATGATCCTCTCCCGCCCTACGTTGGCACAAATGGAAACTTCGATTCCGCTGAGCGAAGATGAAAAAGCACAACTTCAAAGTTAGCCGCCGCAAGTAGGCCGGCAACATTGCCAAGAATTGCTTATTTTCGCCCTCACAAATTTTTATCCTTTGAGGTCGAACTTATGAGATTTTCTAAAATTTTTACGCGAACCCTCCGCGAACCTTCCAAAGATGCCGAAATCGCATCACACGATTTACTCTTACGCGCCGGCTTCATTCGCCAGTTAGGGGCGGGCATCTTCAGCTATATGCACTTGGCGCTACGCAGTGTGCAAAAAATCAAACACATCCTCAGCGATGAAATGAACCACATTGGCGGGGTCGAAATCAGTATGCCCTTCGTACACCCAGCCGAGCTATGGAAAAAAACCAACCGATGGTTCGAAATTGATGAGTCGCTGGTGCGATTTCAAGACCGCGGCGAGCGCGATATGGTGCTGGCGATGACCCACGAAGAAGTAGTAGCAGAGTTAACCCGCACCGAAATTTCGTCTTACAAACAACTGCCTCAGTTGGTCTATCAAATTCACGACAAATTTCGCGACGAAGCCCGCGCCCGTGGGGGACTTATCCGCGTGCGTGAGTTCATTATGAAAGATTCTTATTCGTTAGACAAAGATTGGGAAGGTCTCGAAAAACAATACATTGCCCACTACGACGCCTATTTCAGAATGATGGCGCGGGTTGCTTTGCCCGTGGTTGCCATCCAAAGCGACGTAGGGATGATGGGCGGCAAAGTAGCCCACGAATTTATGTACCTCAGCCCTATTGGCGAAGACACCATTTTTATTAGCCCCAAAACCGGCTACCAAGCCAACAAAGAAGTAGCCAATTTCAAAAAAATATATGCCCCTGCCGAGCCTCAAGCGCTTAGCAAGGTACACACGCCCGAAACTTCCAGCATCGAAAGCTTGGCAGCCTTGCTCCGCATCGAGCCATCGGCCACAGCCAAAGCCGTGTTTTTTATGGGCACGGTGGACGACGCAGAAAAACTAATTTTTGTGGTCATCCGTGGCGACTGGGAAGTGAATCCTGTCAAAGTTCAAAAAGCAGGGAAAATCAAGAATTTACGTCCGGCGCAAGCCGAAGAAATTGCCGCTTGTGGAGCAGTGGCCGGTTTTGCTTCGCCTATTGGCATCCGCCGCGAAGGAGTATTGGTCATCGCAGACGACTGGGTAGCCGAAAGCGCCAACTTGGTGGCCGGTGCCAACGAAAAAGACTATCACTACCTCAACACTTGCTACGGACGCGACTACACCGCCGACATTGTGGCCGACATAGCCGCCGCCTATGAAGGTGCTTTGGCACCCGATGCCCCCACCGACCACCCCGACTATGCGATGAAAGCCTTCCGAGGTGTGGAAGTGGGAAATATTTTCCAGTTGGGCATCAAATATACTCAAGGAATGGGCGCTATGTTTACCGACGAAAACGGCAAAGCGCAACCTGTCATTATGGGGTCTTATGGCATTGGCGTAGGGCGTTTGTTGGCTTGTGTGGCCGAAGAGCACCGCGACGAGGCTGGTCTCAAACTGCCCGTTTCGATTGCGCCTTACCAAGTACACCTGGTGGGCTTGTTAGACAATGAAGAGGTGATCCAAAAAGCCGAAGCTTTGTACCAATCCCTTACCCAAGCCGGAGTAGAAGTATTGTATGACGATCGCGATGGCAAAACAGCTACCGCCGGGGTGAAATTTAGCGATGCCGACCTCATCGGGCTACCCATCCGACTAACCCTTTCAAAACGCTCGTTGGCCAATGGCGGCGTTGAACTCAAACTGCGCCGCGAAAAAGAAAGCCAAATGATCGGCTACGACCAAGTGTTGACCACCGTGCAAGGGATTTTGCAGGGTTTGTTTGCCGAAATCTCTACCGGATTGGCTCAAGCCCAAACCTGGGAGCAACGCCGATGAAATACTACTTGATAGCCGGCGAACGCTCGGGCGATATGCACGCTGCCAATTTGATGCGGGGGTTAGCCCAACAAGACCCTCAGGCCACTTTTCGCTACTATGGCGGCGACGCGATGCAAGCGGTAGGTGGCGAACTGGTGCGGCACTATCAGGATATGAATTTTATGGGCATTTGGGAGGTAATCAAAAACTTAGGCAAAATCAAACGCTTTCTGCGCGAATGTCAGGCAGACTTGTTGGCTTTCCAACCCGATGTGCTCATTTTGGTCGATTATGCAGGTTTTAATATGCGGATGGCGAAGTTTGCCAAGCAAAACGGCCTCCGCACGTTTTACTACATCTCGCCCAAAATTTGGGCTTGGAACACAGGCCGTGCGCACAACATCAAACGCTGGGTCGATAAAATGTTTGTCATCTTCCCGTTCGAGGTCGATTTTTATAAGCAGTTCGATTATCAAGTCGATTATGTGGGCAATCCCTTGTGGGACGCCATCCAACAGCACCATCCCCTGCCCGATTTTAAGGCCAAACACCAATTAGACGAACGCCCCATTGTAGCGCTTTTGCCCGGAAGCCGCCCACAAGAGGTACAAAAAATGCTGCCGATGATGCTGTCGGTGCGTGTGCAGTTTCCCCAATATCAATTTGTGGTAGCCGGTGTGTCGAACCTTTCTACACAGATGTATGAAATCGTGCAAAGCACCCCCGATGTAAAAATGATTTTGGAAGAAACTTACGACCTCTTGCTACACAGCGAAGTGGCAGTGGTTACTTCAGGCACGGCAACTTTAGAAACGGCGTTGTTCAATGTGCCCCAAGTGGTGGGGTATCGCACCAGTTTTCTGACCTACAAGTTGGGCCGCGCGCTGATCAAAGTGAACTATCTCTCGTTGGTCAATTTGGTGATGGACAAACCGGTCGTCAAAGAGTTAATCCAAAGCGAATGCAATCCACAACAATTGGCCGAAGAGTTGCGCCAAATTATGGAAGGAGGAGTTAAACGCGCAGCCGTTTTGGCCGATTATGCTACCCTGAGAGCGAAAATGGGCAGCGCCGGTGCTTCCGAAAAAGCCGCCCAATTGATGTGGCAATACCTGCAATAGCGTTTGTTTTTCTATCCTAAATTAAGGCAGTGATGTTTATTTTTCAATCTTCCAACCGCATTATTAGCTTGATAGCAGGCTTTTATTTGGCAGCCCTACTTGTGGCGAAAGCCCAGTCGGTGCCCCCCATCGATATGGTGCCGGTGCCGGGTGGTAGTTTTATGATGGGCTGTTCGCCCAATGGTTTATACAATTGCTGGGGCGATGAGCAACCGCTTCATCGCGTCAGCCTGTCCGATTTTTATATTAGCCGCTACGAAATCACACAAGCCCAGTGGAAAGCGGTGATGGGCGAAAATCCATCGTTTTTCAGCCAATGTGAGCAGTGCCCAGTAGAAATGGTCAGCTGGGAAGATTGCCAAGTGTTTATCCAAAAATTAAATACCCTCACGGGGAAGTCGTATCGCTTGCCCACCGAAGCCGAATGGGAATATGCCGCCCGGGGAGGCCAACAATCGAACACCTACCCGTTTGCCGGAAGCTATGCCCTTGGCCAAGTAGCTTGGTTTATCGACAATGCCGACGGCAAAACGCACCCAGTGGGCGAGCGCCAACCCAACGAATTAGGCATTTACGATATGACCGGCAACGTTTGGGAATGGTGCCAAGATTGGTTCAGCGACACCTACTATGCCGAAAGCCCAGCCTCTAACCCTACCGGAGCCACCACCGGCGAATACCGTGTATTGCGGGGCGGCAGTTGGGTTTCGACCGAGCCTTATTGCAAAACCACAGGCCGCAGCGACCAACTGCCTGCTGAAAAAAGTATCGATTTTGGATTCCGCTTGGTGCTATCCCGATGATTTATTTTAACCGCCTCGACACCCAAAAAGGTATTTCATAACGGGGGCGGCTGGGGTCATCTTCCGGTGTCAGTTTGCTCTTGTCGATGGGCGTAAAAATTCTCAACAAGTGCCTCCCTTCCTTCAAATGGCCTACGTGCACATACGCCAATAAGCCTTTTTCTTGGGTTTGGGGATGAATAGCAAACTGCCAATCTACGGCAGTATAAAGGCTGTCGCCGATATACACTTGCAAGAACTGCTGCCAACACTGCAAATGCTGCGCTGCTAAGAAAGCACGACGGGTATTTCGGCTGACTTGCGCAGTGGTGTCTTTGGGCTTGCACTGCTTTTTAAGCTCTTCATCCATCGATTTTTGATAAACCACAAATACCCGGGCAAAGTCATCGTTGACAACATCTTGGTGTAAGGAAATTTCGTTGATAGTCCTTCCTTCGGGGCGGAGATTGTCGTATAGCCGTGTGTCGAAGAAATAAGCCGCTCGGTGGGTTTTGGTAAAATAATCGCGGTTGGGCCAAACCAGCATATTCCCAGTTCTGTTGATGGTAGCAACAAAAATCATTACAATCAGTACACTATAGACCACCACACTGAATAGGATGATGTTGATGGTAAACTTTCGCGTGCTGGTATTCGACTTGAACACATAGAAAACACGCATAACCGTCTTGTACCCAATGGGGAACAAGAACATCGCAAATGCAATGTTGAATCTGTAAAACTTTCTCTTTAATTCGTCAGCTCCTTTTACAAAGTACTGCAAGTACATATTGATCAGCGATGGAATTAACAATATGCCAAAAAGCACCCAAAAAACAGTTTCTGTTACTGCACTTTGCTTTGGTAAAGAAGTGGAGATTACAAATACGGGCACTAAAAAGAAGGCATATAAAAAAGCAATGTTGAGAATAAGCATTGCAAACGCCAAGGTAACCGACAAAATCATACTGCAAAGCCCATTGAGCCGAACCACCGCTGCGCTTAAGCGACCAAATATTTCTTGGGTAGCTTCCCGTCTTGGCAAATCTTTGACCACTAATTTATCATATTGAATATCTTGGGGAAAAACCGCCGATAACCCAATCAGACTTACCCAAATAGCGCGCAAAACCAAATGAATACTGAATCCGGCCATTAACAAATAAGCACCAGTCAACAACGAAGCATATACCAAATTAGGAATCACTACCCCTAAAAATTCGTTGCTGTGTGTCCATTCCGACAACAACCAGTTAAACACATAATCGATGCCCGAAGGCAAATAAAACGTAGCATAAATGGCAATACCCGATACGACCAATTCGGGATTCCAAGTGGTTTGCTGCGCCAAAGGGGTAGTGGCTTCTACAGATGTGGGTTTATCGTTTTCCATAGGATAAATACAGTGGACTAAACTAATATTTGAAAGGTTGTTTTACAAAGCTACCAGTGTTTTTTGGAAGCCGCCACAATCAATCGGTTTTTTAAGTTTTTATTCATATACCTAAAAAATCAGAAAAACCAAAAGCACCAAGTATCCGCCATTCCTTAGGGTTACTTGGTGCTTTCGCGAAAGCCGAGATTTACAACCATACCCTACTGAGCGACTCAGCCACACAGGCGGGCTTGGGGTTGCCTTCTATCTCGAAGGTGCAAGTGGTGGTAATGATGGCTCCATCGGCTTCGGGCTGCACATCGGTCAGCACAGCTTTCATACGGAGCTTGCTGTTGACCGGCACCGGCGAAATAAACCTTACTTTGTTGAAACCATAGTTAACCACCAATTTGATGTTTTCGATGGTGTACAAGGTATAAGTAAATCGTGGCAACAGCGACAATGTAAGCAAGCCGTGCGCAATGGTAGAACCAAAAGGCGACTGGGTTTTAGCGCGCTCCGGATCGGTATGAATCCAAAACCGATCTTCGGTGTTTTCGGCAAATCCATCGATGCGCTCTTGCGTGATGGTCAGCCATTCGGTGGTGCCGATTTCTTGTCCCAAATGCGCTTTCAAATCTTCAAATCCTTTGAATACTTTCATACTTGAGTTATTTTGTTGTTGAAAAATATAGGCTACCAAGTTATCAAACTTACTTGGGAATATAAAAATGCCGCTGCCCTACAGGGTTAATCAGCACCATACTATCAGCAGAAAGTGATTCGATGGTAAAAATAGATTCTTTGCCGGTTACATCGGTTCTTACAATCTGTTGGTTGGCTTCATCCAAACGCCAAGTGCCGGTTTGGGGAGCAGGGCTACCCGGAATAAGAATCAGGTACGTATTGTCGGCTTTGTATTCGAGGGTGGCCTCGGCAAACACCAGCTTGAGCATTTCTTTTTGACCTTCCATTTGGTCGGCTTGCTGTGGGTTCTGAAGCCGCACATTGCTAATCATATCATCCACCAATTGAGGCAACGAAGCAGGTTCGGGTTTCCAAGTACGGGTCAATAATTGTGCACTTTGGGCAAAACTCGATGTGTTGAGCAGAAACCCGCCAAACGCGAGCATACAAATGAACCACTGATAGATAGTTTTTTGCATAAGGGTATTGTTGAAAAAGTGTGAAAATGTATTTAAAAATAAAAATCCTGCCAAAGAGAGCAAACATACCTTTGGCAGGAAATCAGAGATGATTTTACAGTTTAATAGCCGGCAGCGTGTCCGTCTTTGCGCGACTCGGAAGCGCCGTAATATACTTTTCTGACCGGATCGTACCGGATGGCTTGGTAGCCGCCATAGCCGCCCATTCCGTAGGCCACTTTATGCCCCATTTGCATCAGCGTGCGGATGGTTTCATAGTCGAAGCCTTGCTCTAAGGTAATGGTACCGCCGCGCTTGTCTTGGGCTTCGCCGGTGGGGTCGGTCGAGCCGAGATGGTCGATGCGGGGCGCGTCGCCGGCTTCTTGAATATTCATCCCAAAATCGATGATATTCATCAATACCTGCACGTGTCCCAAAGGCTGAAAATCGCCGCCCATTACGCCAAAGCTCATAAATGGCTGCCCATCTTTGGTAACAAAAGCCGGAATAATGGTGTGAAACGGACGCTTGCCGGGCGCATACGAGTTGTAATGCCCTTCTTCGAGGTTAAAAAGTTCGCCGCGATCTTGCAACATAAAGCCCAAGCCATCGGGAATCATACCTGAACCCATTCCTCGGTAGTTGCTTTGAATCAGCGAAATCATCGTACCGTCTTTATCGGCTACGGTCATATAAATGGTTTCGGGTGCACCCTTGGGGTCGCCTGCGCCATATACTCCGGCGCGGTTGGGGTTGATCAAAGCGCGCCGCTTTTCGGCATAGGCTTTCGAGATAAGCTCTTGCACAGGAATACTGTTGAACTCAGGATCGGCATAAAACTTGGCGCGATCCTCGAACGCCAATTTTTTGGCCTCCGTAAATAAGTGTACGTGTTGCGGACTGCCAAACGCGATGTTGGAAAAATCGTAGGCTTCCAAAATATTGAGCATCTGCAAGGCTACTGCTCCTTGTCCGTTGGGCGGCAGTTCCCATACGTCATAGCCACGGTAGTTGGTCGATACCGGATCGATCCAAGTAGAAGTGTGGCTGGCAAGGTCGTCGTAAGACAAGAAACCCCCTTGAGCTTTCATAAACGCATCAATGCGGCGGGCAATGTCGCCTTTGTAAAACGCATCGCGGCCTTTGTCGGCTATCTGGCGCAGGGTGTTGGCCAAGTCGGGGTTACGAAAAACGTCGCCTTTCTCTAAAGCCTTCCCGCCAAGGGTATAAGTTTCCTTGAAATTGGGGTAATCTTTGAATGCTACCGCCGAGCGCTGCAAATAGTAAGCTATGAGTTCCGTTACCGGGAAGCCTTCTTCAGCATAGCGAATAGTAGGCGCTAAGATGTCTTTCATCGCAAGCTTGCCAAATTTTTGATGCAGCTCGAACCACCCATCGACACAGCCCGGCACACTTACCGGCAACACGCCATAGGAAGGGATTTGCTTCAAACCTTTTTCCTTGAAATAGCTCATAGTCAGCGACTTAGGTGATCGTCCGCTGGCGTTCAGCCCATAAAGTTTTTGGGTTTTGGCATCCCATACAATGGCAAATAAGTCGCCTCCGATACCGCTGCCTACGGGTTCCATCAGGCCGAGGGCTGCGTTGGCCGCGATGGCTGCATCAATGGCTGTACCGCCTTGTTTCAAGACATCGAGGGCGATTTGGGTGGCCAATGGATGGCTGGTGGCAGCCATTCCGTTTTGGGCGATGACCTCGGAGCGTGTGGCAAAGGTTTTGCCTGTAATGCGATCTTGGGCTTGGGCAATGCCTTGGAGGCAAAAAATAATGCCTATTATGCGCAGTAGTAGTTTATTCATAGGTTTTGTTTGTTGTTTTATGAATTTGTACAATTATTTGTGTTTTTATGCTAATCGGGCACAATTTACGAACCATTTTGCGCTACAATGGTTTGAACAAAGCTATTTTTAAACCACACAATTTTATCGTTCAAATATTCCGGAAAAGCGCCCAAAATCCGCCTATACTGGTTTGGAAATATTACTTTTATCAACCCAGTTACCTTTGCTACACCGCTTTTGCTACCACCTCCGCTTTACTGATTAGATGAAATACTTTGTTCGGATGACCTATGGCCTATTGCTCCAAAACGACCTTTTTAAAGTCATCGAAGAAATTCAAACAAAGCTTTGTTGCTGCTTCCCGTAAGGCGAATAGGCTGAGAGCAATGTCAGCCTGTATTTGCTTAGCTCACCAAAGTTGTTTTTTCTGTTTTGCGCTTCAATAGTCGCCCCAGCAAAGCCTTCGCCTGATCGACCAATTCGTACATCATTGGGATCAACACGATGGTCAAAAACATCGAAGAGGTAAGCCCGCCAATCAATACCCAAGCCAGTCCGTTTTTCCATTCGGCACCTGCGCCTTTGGCCAAGGCAATGGGCAACATTCCGATCACCATCGCTACGGTAGTCATCAGAATAGGCCGCATACGCTCTTTTACTGCTTCAAGTAGGGCTTCGCGGGTGTGGTGGCCTTCTTTTTTGAGATGGTTAGCAAAATCGACAATCAGAATGGCGTTTTTGGCGACTAACCCAAGCAGCATAATCATTCCCATTCCGGTAAAAATACCCATATTGTTCATCGACAAATTGAGCGCCAACAAAGCCCCAATCAGGGCAACCGGAATAGAAAACAAGACTACAAAAGGATAAATAAAGTCGTCGTAAAGGGCAACCATAATGAGATATACCAAAATGAATGAGGCCAACATCGCAATTCCCAGCGCACCGAACGCCTCTTGTTGCCGCTTGATTTCGCCGCCCCAGTGAAATTCTACGCCTTGAGGCAAAGGTTTTTGTGCGATCATCTTTTGGATATTTCCGGCCACAGTACCGGTGCCTGCGCCTACGGCATTGGCGGTTACGGTTACGGCAGTGCGCCTGTTTTTGCGCTCCAACATCGAAGGGCCTGTGCCACGCGAAATGGTAGCAAACTGCGAAAGGGCAATACTTTGGCCTAAGTTGTTGACAAAAGTAAGGTCTTTGACATCATCGGGGTTTTTGCGGTCAAACGCATCAAGCATAATTTGGATTTCGTATTCAGTACCGTTTTCACGAAATTTTGAGTTGTCATCACCAAAAAAAGCGTTTTGCATCGTAGCGCCCACGGCTCCAATTGATAAGCCTAATTGCGCCATCCGCTCGCGGTCGATGGTGATGCGTACTTCGGGGTTGGCATCGTCCACCGAGATCTGCACATCATTAGCACCTTCGGCTTCCATAGCCAGTTGTTTTAATTGCCTTCCGACTTCGAGGGCTTTGGCATAATCGTCGGCTCCGACAATCATTTCGATAGGGGCAGTGCTTGAATTGACCATTCCCACGACCGCTACAAAGACTTGCACACCCGGAAACTTGCTTTCAATTTGCTTGCGCACCTGCATCATATAAATTTCGGTGGGGGTTTTGCGCCCATCCTTCAACTGCACTGTAAGCTCGGTTTTATGTTCGGCTCCCAAGCCTGTGCCACCCAGACCACTGTAAGGGCCTCCGATGTTGGCAAATACATAGTCCACATCGGCCTGGGTGAGCAACATTTCTTCTATTTTCTTAGTGTTGAGGTTATTTTGCAAAAGCGGGGTGTTTCGGTTGTACTCCAAACGCACAAAAAACTTGCCTTGGTCGCCTTGTTTGATAAACTCTTGCCCCAAAATACCCAACCCCATCATTTTAGCGGTCAAAAAAAACAGGCCGAAAATCAGGCCAAAGCCCACCCATTTGTAGCGCAAAAACCAAGCGACTAATTGTGTGTAGCGATTGGTGAAGGCAGTCAGGCTGTTTTCAAAACCAATCAAAAACCACTGAAAAGGATTTTTTGGGTTCAGGTGTTCTAACTTAGAAAAACGCGAAGCCAACCAAGGCGTGAGCGTAAAGCATACAAACAAACTGAGCAAAGTAGAAATAACTACCACAAACGAAAACTGCCGCAGCACGTCTGAAATGGTAACATTGGTAAATGTAATGGGTAAGAAAACAACTACATCGACCAAGGTAATCGACATCGCCGTAAAGCCAATTTCGTTTCGCCCGTCTAAAGCCGCTTGGCGTGGATTTTTGCCCATTTCCAAATGCCGGTAGATATTTTCGAGCACCACAATCGAGTCGTCGACCAAAATACCTACTACCAAACTCATCGCCAGCAGGGTCATCAGGTTGAGTGTATAACCCAACAAGTACATCGCTGCAAAAGTGGTGATAAGCGAGGCCGGAATAGAGATGAGCACAATCAACGAATTGCGTAAGCTATGCAAAAACAGCAGCATCACGGCAGCCACCAAAACAACCGCCAGTTGTAAGTCGTGGACTACTGCATCGACCGATTGCAAGGTAAACTCGCTGGTATCTGACACCACCCGGAAGCTTAGCCCAATCGAGGAGTATTGGTTTTCAAGTTGTTCGAGTTTTTTGCGTACCAAGCGGCTTACCTCTACAGCGTTGGCATCCGATTGTTTTTTCAGCAAAAAGCTAATGCTGTTTTGCCCGTTGAATCGGCTGATGTTGGGCGGATCTTGCACCCCATCCGACACATCGGCAATATCGGAAAGTCTGATGGTGCTGCCATTGGGCAGGGTTATGATTACTAAATTTTTGAGGTCGTCGAGGTTCTCAAATTTACCGGCCAAACGCACAGTTACCTGTTCGTCGGGGGCTTTCACTTTCCCTGTCGGGAAGTCGAGGTTCGACGCTTTGATGGCCTGCGTAACTTGCAAAATGGATAAATTGTAGTATTGCAGTTTGCTTTTGTTCAGATTTACCCTGATTTGTCGTTTTTCGCCGCCCAATAGTGTAATTTCGGCTACACCGTTCACTTGCTGAATTTGAGGCAACAGTTCATCTTCAATTTTTTGGCGGAAGACCCTGTCGGCCAAACTCGAATTGGCTGTAAAACTGAGCACAGGCTGGTCGTTGGGCGATATTTTTGAAAACGATGGCGGTAAAATTTCTGCCGGTAGGTCTTTGCGGATATTGTCCACTTTGCGCTGGGCATCTTGCATCGCGATACTGAGGTTGGTGCCGTGCAGGAAATGCACGATGACCACCGAAGCGCCCTCGACAGATTTGGATTCTACTTCTTCGATGTTTTCTAAGCCCGATACGGCATCTTCCACTTTTTTGGTTACTTGCTGTTCTACTTCACTGGGTGAAGCTCCCGGGTAGGGGATGGTAATGGTAACCACCGGCGAGGCAAAATCGGGCAAAAGTTCTAAGCCCAATTTGGTGTAGGCAAACCACCCGGCTCCTACCAATACGCCAAAAATAACCACAATGAGAGAAGGGCGATTAATGGCAATCTCTGTTAAACTCATAGCGTTGGGTTATTTAATAGGTTGAACGTCGATGGCTGCGCCATTTTCTAAGTTGATTTGACCAGACACAATGACTTCTTCGCCTTCTTGTAGCCCTTCCACAATTTCAAAATCATCGTTGGTGGCTGCGCCCAGCACCAAATTTTTCAAGATGGCTTTCCCGTCCGATGCCACATACACTTGGGGTTGTTTGGCCGACGAAAGCAGCGCTTGCCGTGGCACTACCAACGCACGGGTTTTTATATTTTCTTGCATCACCACAGTGCCATTCATACCGGCTTTGAGGGGAAAATTGCCTGAGTTTTGCACCAATATTTGTACCGGATAGTTGCGTGCCATATCGCTTTTGTTGCCCACACTAAGCACCGTGCCGGCCAAGTTCACCCCGGGATGCACATCGGTTTGTATTTTGACTATTTGACCTATTACAAATTTGAAAACATCTTTTTCCGATACATTGACTGTGAGCTTCAGCAGGCCAATATCGGTAAGCCGAACCAACGGAGTGCCCATACCAACCACCGACCCTAAGTCAAACATTTTGGCAGTGATTACCCCGGCAAAGGGGCTGATGATTTGTGTGTTTTTGAGTTGTTTTTGCAATTGTTTGAGTTGCGCCTCGGCTACTTTTTCGGCAAGAATGGCCTTGTCTAATTGCATTTTGGGGATGGCATCGTCGGCTACCAAATTTTCGTAGTGTTGCCTGTCCGACACAGCACTTTGCCACGAAGCCTCGGCAGCCATCAATTGGTATTGCAACATCTCGTCATCAATTTTGGCTATCAGCGTACCAGCCCCCACAAAATCACCGTCTTTGACACTCACCAGCACAATTTTGCCATTGGCTTCGGCCAGCACCTGAATTTCGCGGTTTGGCTCGAAAGTACCCAGAAACTGCCGCCCGTCCGTAATGTCTTTGTAGCCAATTTTAGCCGTTTTTACGATGGTGCGGGCATTGGGGTCGCGTCTATATATTTTCCCTTTGGCTTCTTTGCTGTTGCTGAGCAACTGCCACGTGGTAAGCACCACCAAGCCGATGACCATTCCTGCGATGATGAGTTTTTTTAACATTGGTTAAATAGTTATAGGTCGGTAATCAGTAAAAGGTTATTTAATCAAATTGCCGGAAGCTTTTTTAACATCTAATTCGGCCAAACGAATTTGTACCAAACCATTCAAATAGTTGCCTTGGGCTTCTTGTAGGGCTATTTCGGCGGTTATAATGTCGTTGATGCCAATGAGACCTTCTTTATACTGATTTTGCAACATATCGAAATTACGCTTTGCCAAGGTAAGGTTTTGCTGAAGATTTTGAAAAATAAGCAAATTCTGATTGTACTTGTTTTGGCTATTGATCATTTCCATCGAAATACTTTGTTTGAGTGTGGTTCGCTGGGTCATTACTTTCTGCATTTGCAAGTCTTTGGTGTTGAGCTGGTTACGCTTCATAAATCCGTCGAATACTGGCATTACAACGGTCAGCCCTGCAAAACTTGCCGGATACAGTTGGTTGTTGATGGCTGTAAAAGGCTGAAAAACCGAATTAAAGCCCCAGTAGTTGAGTGCTGCCGTAGCGTTGACACGAGGCAAAAACCCGGCACGGATGTTTTTCTTTTCCAACTCCATAAACTTGAGTTGCATATCGACCATTTCCATTTCTGTTCGGGTAAAGTCGTCGGTCAGGCTGTATTTATCAGGCAAATGTAACGCAGTATCAATTTGGAGTGGTTGTTCAAAAGGCATATTGAGCAACAATTTCAGGGTGTTTTCCAACTGTACTTGCATCAGCACAAGATTTTGCAGTTGCACTTCTACATTTTGCTTGCTCAGCAGCAGCCTATCGACATCAATTTGTTTGCTAAAGCCTTGTTTTTGTAAACGCTGCGCAGTAGCTGCCAGTTTGTCTAAGCTCGACACGTTCATTTGCAAATACTCGGCTCGTTTGTAGAGGGCTTGCAAGTTGTAATAGGCATTGCAAACATTGTAAACGGCTGTTTCTTGGTTGAGTCTTACTTGCTTATCGGTGATTTCGATGCCCAAGTCGGCCATTTGTAGCCCTACATTCAAAATGGGATTATAGATTACTTGCTCGGCTTGTAAACCAATGGTAACACTTTGTGCCACCCCCAACTGGGCAGCACGAAACTCACCGGCAGGGCCTCCAAAAGTAGCCGCCGGAATAAGTTGCGTGGGCACTCTAAAGTTGTACTGATAGTTGAGTTTCGCATTGACTTGAGGCAAAAAAGCACTTTTAGCTTCTCTGATTTGGCTCAAAGCAATTTGTTTGTCGAGTTCTGCAGTTTTGACTTGCGGGTTGTCTGTCAAAACGATGGCAATGGCTTGGTCTAAGGTGATATAAGCTGGGTTTTGACTCCACGCCAACGGTTGGCTTGTCAACACAAGGCACACTACCCACAGCCCTAAATATTGTTTCATCTCACTAAAATCAGAAGGTTGTTTTATAAAAATTAAATAAACGATTAAATCATTTGGATAAGTTAGTCAAATACGAAATCAAAATTTCGGGGACTATCTGTTTCCTTTCTTCCAAGAAAAGATCAAATTCTTCGTCGGTTCTGCCTTTCAACTCCATAAATAAGGGCTTGTTTAAAAACGGGAAAACTATCATTCCGGCCATCGAGGCTATCAAATGTTCTAAGGTGATGGCTCGGTATTTGCCTTGGGCAATGCCTTCGGTCAACTGCTGGCTGAAGTGGCTGCCCCGCACCCGCTCGTGTAAGCCTAAGGAAACAAAAAAGTCGGGCTTCTTCTTTACCTCGCTGAAGATAAAGGCTGGCAAAAGCGGGTTTGAACGCAGCATTTCAACATCTTCGCGCACCAACGCATAAATTTTACCTTCCAAGGTCAACATTTCATCATTGAAAATAGCACCCATTCGTTCATAAAATAGCTGAATGGCTTCTCTGAAAATTTCTTCAAACAGATTTTGCTTGCTCCGATAATAATAGTTGAGCAACGCAATGTTGATATTGGCCTCTTGGGCTATTTCCCTTGTTTTGGTGCCCTCCAAGCCTTTTTTGAAAAATATTTTTTTGGCTGCTGCCTTGATTTTGTCTTCTGTGCTTACCTCTTCTTTCATCATTTCATTTAGATTGTACTTTGGGCAGCAAAATTAAGAAAGCCGCTTTTTTTAAACAAATAATTTAAACAAATATTTAATTTCATAAAATATTTTCTCTCTGCCCCTTTCTTGAAAGCTAAAAACAACTACTTTTGTAATACTGATGTCGGAATGGCGGAACTGGTAGACGCGCACGTTTCAGGTGCGTGTGGGAGCAATCCTGTGCAGGTTCGATCCCTGTTTCCGGTACAACAACAAGGGTGGTAGCTTTTTGATAAGCCAACCACCCTTTTTCTTTGTTAGGAGTGCTGAGTGATAAAGGCTCAGCCGTTATTTTTAAAATCTAACGAAGCCGAATTGAGGCAGTAACGCAAGCCGGTAGGCCGTGGGCCATCCGTGAAAACGTGCCCCAAGTGCGCATCGCAATGGCCACATACCACCTCGGTACGTACCATTCCGTGCGATTTGTCTAATACCTCTTTCACGGCTTCGGGGCTGACGGGCTGCCAAAAACTGGGCCACCCTGAACCTGATTCATACTTGGTTTCGGAAGTAAACAGGGGTGCTTCGCAGCACACACAGTGATAAACGCCTGTTTCTTTGTGCTTGTAATATTTGCCTGTAAAGGCGCGCTCGGTGCCTTTTTCTTGCGTAACATAATACTGCTCGGGTGTGAGCTTTTGGCGCAAAGTTTCTTTATCGGGCTTGGTTTGGCTCATAGGATTTATTTTTTTGGATTTCAATTTTATACTTCGACCAGCGTCGGATCAATCCAACGCCCATCTTCTTTGATAAGTTCAATCAGTTGATCAACGGCTTGGGCAGTAGGCACAGACCGTTTCACTACATTTTGGCCTCGGTAGAGGGTAATTCTGTCTTTGCCAGAGCCTACATAGCCATAATCGGCATCGGCCATTTCGCCGGGGCCGTTCACAATGCAGCCCATAATGCCTATTTTCACGCCTTTTAGGTGGTCGGTGCGTTTGCGAATCATCGCCGTGGTTTCTTGCAAGTCGAACAAAGTGCGTCCGCAACTTGGGCAAGAAATGTACTCAGTTTTGGTCATACGGGTACGGGCAGCTTGCAAAATTCCAAACGAAAGGCTATTCACTTGCTTGATTTGCTCTAAGTGAGCCGTTTTTTCAGTAGGCCAAGCCTCCAATCCCAGCATAATGCCATCGCCCATTCCATCGATCAGCAGCCCGCCTACATCGGTAGAGGCATAGATTTGTAAGGTTTCCGTATCGAGGGCTGCCGGATAAGTACGACGCACCACCACCGGATAATTGATCTGAGCGGCGCGCATTCCCAATACAAACTGGCGCAAATCAGCCAAGGCGTGTGGGTTTTCGGTCGAAAGCACTAACACAATTGATGCGTCGTTGATTTTGGCGGCTACCAAGTCCTTTAGGTCTTGCTCGTCGGTAGTGCGGCAGGCTACAAAGTTGAGGTATGTGTCCGCATGCCCCCATTTTAAACAATCTAAATAAGCGTATATATGTTCAAAGTAGGGGAAGGCTTCGTCTTTTGTTTCTTCCCAGACAGACTGGTGTTGAATAGCTTTCAAGCCATTGGGCATCATAAAAGGCACAGGCTGTGTGCCCAAAAACACATAATCGGAGGCAGTATCGTTGCTGCCCCATTTGTCTAAAGCAGGCAAATAAGAGTAGCCAAATGCTTTGAAATCAGCCATTTGTACATCCGGCACTTGGCTAAAGTCGATGATTACCCGAGGCACATTGTCTTTGCCAAAGTTGGCCACCTCTTGGGTATGCCTCTTTTGGTATTGGAAAGGCGAAAACTGCTGTAATCCTCCTTCCAAAGCATTTATTTTGGGATGCCCTGCGCGGGAGTCGTAGCGTGTGGCCAATTTCCGACCTACGGGCATTTCAAACTCCGGTTCTTCGGTCAGCGACACCCGGACGGTATCGCCTAAGCCATCTTCTAATAAAGTGCCAATGCCGGTAGCCGATTTGATGCGCCCGTCTTCACCGTCGCCGGCTTCGGTAACGCCCAAATGTAGTGGATAAGGCTTTAGATTTTCTTCTTGAAGTTTTTGCACCAGCAGGCGATAGGCTTGCACCATTACTTGTGGGTTCGACGATTTCATCGAAAGCACCACGTTGTAGTAGTTAAATTCTTCGCAAATGCGTAGAAATTCGAGCGCCGACTCCACCATCCCGGCAGGGTTGTCGCCATAGCGGTTGATGATGCGGTCGGACAGCGAGCCGTGGTTGGTTCCTATGCGGATGGCGGTACCATATTCTTTGCAAATCTTGAGAAAGGGAATGAATTTTTCTCTGATTTTTTCAATTTCTTCATTGTATTGGGCATCGGTATATTCAAACACCTCGAAGCGTTTTTTGTCCACATAATTTCCCGGATTGATGCGCACTTTTTCTACCAGCCTTGCAGCGATTTCGGCAGCATTGGGTGTAAAGTGTATATCGGCTACTAAGGGCGTATTGTAGCCTTTTGCGCGGAGTGCCTTGCGGATATTGGCCAAATTTTCGGCTTCTTTGATGCTGGGTGCTGTGATGCGTACATATTCGCAGCCGGCTTCAATCATCCGAATAGACTGTGCCACGGTGGCTTCGGTGTCCATCGTATCGGTGGTAGTCATCGATTGCACCCGGATGGGATTTTTACCTCCCAGTGGTGTATCGCCGATATGCACTTCGATGGTTTCGCGGCGTTTGTATTCCACTAAGGAAAAACAATACTTCAATTGTTGGAGGGTTGTGGCCATAGTGCCAGTTTCAAGCGATGGTAGTTCGGGCATAAGTTGGAATGACTTAAGAGCAAAAAAATTTCTACAAAATTAACCCAAAAAAAGTGCTTTTGTTGGCAGATGCAACAGAAATAGCTTAAAAGCCCATCCTTTTGATTAGCCTTGATGTGAAAGAGGGTTTTTGCTATGAAGGTGGAGGTTTTGAATGAAGTTGTACCTCAGGCTTTCTTTTCCCTTAGCCTTTGAATCACCTCCAGGGGCAGGCCGGTAAGTTCGTGTATGGTTTTGTTATCAAAACCTTTGTCGATGGCAATTAAAGCGGTTTCAATTTTTTCTTCTTTCCTGCCTTCTTTCCT
>DMHB01000067.1 GCA_003449595.1 Microscillaceae bacterium
ATTTTTCTCAAAAATCCTTATGAAGTACATTTTCATTCTCCTGTCTTTTGGCTTATGCTGTTTTGCTACACACCCGCTTTGGGCGCAAGGCAATGAAGTAAAAATTATCCGACCACAAGAAAAGAAAAGCCCTTTGGCGATGGCTACTTACAAAAACAACGATTTGTATTTGAAAGTAACCTATGGGCAACCCTACAAAAAAGAACGCTCCATTTTTGGAGAGTTGGTGCCCCTCAACGAAGTATGGCGAACCGGTGCCAATGAAGCCACCGAAATCACCATCAGCAAAGAAGTGAAAATAGGCGATGCAGGCACCTTGAAAGAAGGCACTTACACGATATTTTCCATCCCCCGCGAAGACAAATGGTCTATTATTTTCAACACCGAACTGGGGCAGTGGGGCGATACCAAGTACAATGAAACCAAGTCGAAAAATATCCTCACTTTCGACAAAGCCGAGGTTTCGCGCTTAGAAGACAAGTCCTACGAAGCCTTTACCATTCTATTTGAAGATGCCTCGAAGGGGACGGTCAATATGTTGCCACTTTGGGACAATATCAAGGTAACTGTTCCTATCAGTTTGGTAAAATAGGTATAACACCAACCAACCAACACTATGAATAAAAGGGTAAGCCTAACACACAAAAGCTTTGCTGTCGCTTTGTTTTTGTGGCTCTCGTGGCTTGGTGCGGCTTCCGTAAAAGCACAAACCGAGCAGCCTGAAAACTTGCTCAAACAAGCCATTCTGGCGCTTGACCAAGAACAGCAAGAGGCCGGGCTTACCCTTTTACAAAAAGCCCTTCGGCTCAAGCCCGATTATTATGATGCGCGCTACACCCGGGCGTATTATTGGATGATGCAAGAAGCCTATGCGTTGGCTATAGCCGATTTTGATACTTTGATTCAATTGTATCCGCAAGACCCTAATTTGTATATCTACAGGGCTGAGGCGCTGAGGTGGCACCAGCAAACTGACCAAGCGGAGCAAAACCTACAAATGGCACTCACCCTCAAACCGCAGTGGCCTGAAGCCTTGCAACAGCTTGGCGAAATGCGCATAGAACAAGCCAACTACGACGAAGCCCTCAACTTGTTTGACCAAGCCCTACAAACCGACCCTGCCCACCTGCCCAGTCTTTACTACAAGGCTTTCACGCAATATTTGCAAGAAGATTACGAAAAGGCTTTGCAAACCTTGCAAACCTATTTCTTGAAAGACAACAAAGACAAAACCGCCTACTCGCTCAAAGCCAAAATTTACTTGGCGCAAGCCCAATATGCCCAAGCCATCCAAACCTTTGAACGGATGGAGCAATTGGGTTTCACCTTCGATTTGGACGATTTTTACTATTGGGCGCAAGCCTATTACAAACAGCAAGACTACACACAAGCCTTGCTTTACCTGCAAACTCCTGATCCAGAGGAAGCTGCCGACGATAGCGATTATGCTTACCTGACCGCCAAAACGTACTATGGCCTGAAAGACTATACCCAAGCCGAAGAATATTTCAAGCAAGCTATAGCGTCGGGCGACAGCACCGACGAAGCTTATGCGCCGGTTTTTTACAACCAAGCGGTGGCGCTTTCCCGCGTAAAACGACCCCAAGAAGCTGTAAATGCCTATTTGCAAGCCTTGTATTTGATGCCTGAATTGGCCAACAAGGCCGACTCGCTGCGGCAGTCCTTAGACTTGTTAGACAACCTCTCCACGTTGCTGAAGCCTTATCTCAAAACCGCTCAAATTGATTCGGCCAGTTGTGCCGGTTGGCTGGCGCGTGCCGAAACTTTATTGCTCCAAGAAGACCACGAAGCGGCCTACGCCCTGCTTACACCTTTGGAAAAACGCTGTCCTTCGGCACGCTTGTTTTACCTGATGGCCGGCTGTGAGGCACTGCAAGAAAACACCGAACAAGCTCTGGCGCTTTACCAAAAAGCCCTCCTGCTCAAGCCTGCCCCCGACTTGGCCGCCAGCATTTACTATCAGCAAGCCGTAACCCATTATTATACCGACGAGATGGAAAAGGCGCTTGTTTGCATCAATAATGCCTTGAAAATAAATCCGCAAGAAGCAACTTATTGGTATGAAAAGTCGGTTTATTTTGCCTACCTGCCCCAACCCGACAGTGCCCTTACGGCCATCGAGCAGGCCATTCGCTTGGATGGGGGAGAGGGGGCATTTTGGATACAAAAATCCAACTGCCTGATTGAGCTTGAAAAATATAGCCAAGCCACCGAGGCCGCCAACCAAGTAATTGCGCTACAGCCCAATGGTTTGGAAGGATATAGGCAGCGCGGAATGGCCAACTATTATGCCCAAAATTATGCGGCAGCCACCGCCGATTTTGAAACCGCACTGCGCCAATCGCCCACCGAGGCTCAAATGACGGAATTGAAAGAATGGCTTGCCGAGTGCCAAAGTCATACCAAATAAAGCCAACCTTCGTGGCATTGGGTTTGATAAATCGGCCAAATAGTTCTAACTTTGTGTCCCGTAAACAAAAAATTTATGGCTTACGCAAAGCACATTTTTGTTACGGGTGGCGTAACATCTTCTCTTGGCAAAGGCATTGTTGCCTCCTCATTGGCCAAACTACTACAAGCACGGGGCTTTTCAGTAACTATTCAAAAATTTGATCCTTACATCAACATCGATCCGGGGACGCTCAACCCTTACGAGCACGGCGAATGTTATGTAACCGACGACGGCGCAGAAACCGATCTGGATTTAGGGCATTATGAGCGCTTTCTGAATATTCCTACTTCGCAGGCCAACAACGTAACTACCGGCAGAGTCTATTACAATGTCATCACCAAAGAGCGCAATGGCGACTATTTGGGCAAAACCATCCAAGTTATTCCGCATATTACCGACGAAATCAAGCGCAACTTTTTGCTGTTGGATCGTAGCCAAAAATATGATATTGTCATTACTGAAATTGGTGGCTGCGTGGGCGACATCGAATCGTTGCCATTTATCGAAGCTGTGCGCCAACTGCGCTGGGACTTAGGCGCCAACAATGTGATTGTGATACACCTTACCTTGGTGCCGTATCTCAAATCTGCCGGCGAGCTAAAAACCAAGCCTACCCAGCACTCGGTCAAGCAACTATCAGAAGCCGGCATTCAGCCCGATATTTTGGTGTGTCGAAGCGAGCAAGAACTCCCCAAAGAAATCCGTAAGAAAATGGCGCTTTTTTGCAACGTGAGCTATGATTGTGTCATTGAGGCTCGCGACAGCGAAACGATTTATGAAGTGCCGCTGCTGATGCAAAAAGAACAATTGGATCAACGCGCCCTGCAAAAGCTGAACCTGCCTACTTACAATGATCCCGATATGACGGTATGGAAGAAATTCTTGAAAAAGCTCAAAGCACCCCGTCGCACCGTTAAGATTGGCCTCATAGGTAAGTATGTAGAGCTGCACGATGCTTACAAATCGATCGCCGAGTCGTTTATCCACGCCGGTGTGATGAATGAGGCCAAAGTACAATTGGAATGGATACAGTCGGAAACCTTAGAAAACCCCGATGAATGTGCCGAAAAAATGAGCCAATTGAAGCTATCGGGCATTTTGGTGGCACCGGGCTTTGGCAGTCGTGGCATCGAAGGGAAAATCAACGCCATCCGGTATGCACGGGAAAATAAAATTCCATTTTTTGGGATTTGCCTCGGGATGCAATGCGCCGTCATCGAGTTTGCAAGGCACGTATTGGGTTTGAAAAATGCCAATTCGAGTGAAATGGACAAAGAAACCGAGCATCCGGTGATTGACTTGATGGAGGATCAGAAAAATATACAGCGCTTGGGCGGCACGATGCGCTTAGGGGCTTATCCTTGCACCCTCAAGGCCGAAAGCAAAGCGGCTGAAAGCTATAACAAAACCGAAATCAAGGAACGCCACCGCCACCGCTACGAATTTAACAACCAATACTTAGAACAATTTGAAGCTGCCGGTATGCTGGCTACGGGTTTAAACCCTGATACCCAATTGGTCGAAATCATCGAACTCAAAGGACACCCTTGGTTTGTAGGCACCCAGTTTCATCCTGAATTGAAAAGCACTGTGGACAATCCGCACCCGCTTTTTGTCCATTTTGTGAAAGCAGCTTTGCAGTTTGATCAAAAAAACAAGGAAAAAGAAAAAGAAACCACCTTAAAAACAGAAATGTAAAGCTAAATTTGCAGTCCAAAAATTTGACTCCTTTTTCATACCCATCCGAATTATTCGCTAATACATATTTGCCATGGATCGTAATCAGTTAGTTGGCTTACTACTTATATTTCTACTTCTCACCGTCTATTTCCAGTTTTTTGCTCCCGATCCTGCCCAAGAGCAAACCACCACAGAAAACAAAACCAAGGCAGCGCAAACCAAAACCGACAAGGTTGAAAACAAACTGCAAGACAATGCACAACTGCCCGACTCGGTAAAAAAAGCCAAGTTGGCCGAGCAGTTAGGCAGTTTTGCATCGTTTGCACAAGGCGAATCCAAAACAGTGGTATTGGAAAATGACTTACTCAAGGTTAGCTTCAACAGCCAAGGCGGTAAAATTGAAGAGGTGATACTCAAAGGTTACAAAGATGTAAGTCAAAAAAACGCCTTGACCTTGCTCAACAAGCAAAGCAGCCAGATGGCGATGCTCCTCAACAACAGCGAAGGCAAATCGGTTGACCTTTACCAACTTTATTTTGAGATCAAACAAGCTGATAAAGAGCAAGTTGTGTTTCGTTTGCCTGTGGGCGATGGCCAGTACATTGAGCAACGCTATACCCTCAAGCCTAAGAGCTACCAAGTGGAGTACGATTTGCAAGTAGTAGGCTTAGAATCGACTTTTTCATCGAAAACGCCGGCACGTTTTACTTGGCTCAACAACCTTATCAATACCGAGCCCGATGTCGCTCAGACACGCCTAAAAACTACCGTCAATACCTATACGGCTGATGGCGCCTTCGATTATTTGACTGAAACCTCGCTCGACCCCGAAGAAATGAAAGAAGCGAAACCCTTACACTGGGTAAGTTTCAAACAAAAGTTCTTCACTTCGGCCATCATTGCCAAAAATAAAAATTTCAGCAGTGGATTGGTACAACAAGAAACTGACCAAGCCAAGCAAGACGTGGTAAAGACTGTCAGCGCGCTGCTCGATATTCCGGTGCAAGACCTGAACAAAGGCAAGGGTAGTTTTTCGTTTTTCTTCGGCCCTAACCGCTACTATTTGCTGTATGACGTAGCCGATGGGTTTTATAAAAATCTTGATTTAGGTTGGCCGGTCGTAAACCTCTTTACACGATTTGTGGTCATTCCTTTGTTTTATGCCCTCGAAAAAGTAATTGCCAGCTATGGCATCATCATCATTTTATTGTCGCTGATAATCAAAATGCTGATTTTCCCTTTGGCATATCGTTCTTATATTTCGATGGCCAAAATGAAAGTGTTAAAGCCCGAATTAGACGAAATCAAAGCCCGCACCGGCGACGATATGCAAGCCTATAACCAAGAGCAAATGAAGCTTTTTGGCCAAGTAGGGGTCAATCCGCTCAGTGGATGTATTCCTTTGCTGCTGCAATTGCCGGTGCTGTTTGCGATGTTTACTTTCTTTCCGAATGCCATTGAGTTGCGCCAAGAGCGTTTTCTGTGGGCACACGATTTGTCGGTCTATGATTCGATCGCTACCCTGCCTTTTGCCATTCCTTTTTATGGCAACCACGTTAGTTTGTTTACGATTTTGATGACGATTTCGACCTTGGTATTGACCTACTACAACAACCAAAACGCCCCCAATATGCAGGATTCTATGAAGTATATGGGCTATACAATGCCAGTGGTGTTTATGTTTGTATTGAATACTTTCCCGGCAGGGCTAAACTTTTACTACCTACTTTCCAATGTTATCTCGGTGGTACAACAAATCATCATCCGCAATTTTGTGAATGAAGACCAAATTCGAGCCATTTTAGAAAAGAACAAAGCGAAGAATAAGAACAAAAAGAAATCGGCCTTTATGCAAAAACTCGAAGATGCCCTGAAATACCAAGAAGAGCAGAAAGCCAAGAAAGAAGCCGAGGCCGCCGCCAAAAAGAAACCGGGAGGCAACGCCCCACCGCCCAGCAACGGAAAATCAAAGAAATAAACCTCAAGCCACAAGCACTCAAACTTGTGGCTTTTTTGTGGGGTTGCACTTAGGCTGTAAGCTGCAAAATTTGCCCAAATTGTTGCTAATGCAGGTGTTCTTGTAAAATTGAGGCAAGTAATGTAACTTTATTTTGCATAGCCGTTTTGATTTGTTGTTTCACAAGAAACTTATTTTATGAATCTTGTGGCTCTTTTCAACATTTTGCTAAGAACTCAGATGGAAATTTTACAAGAAGACAACGGAAAAAAAGGAAAGTTTTACATACTTGAAAACGGAGCGCAGGAAGCAGCGATGACTTACATTTGGGCTGGTACTGACCGCATTATTATTGACCACACCGAAGTAAATGAGGCCTTAAAGGGTAAAAACGCAGGCAAACAAATGGTATTGAAAGCTGTTGAGTTTGCCCGAGAACAAGGCTTGAAAATCATCCCCTTATGTCCTTTTGCCAACAGTGTTTTCAAAAAAATGCCTGAAATCCAAGACGTGCTTTGACTATTTCGTAAAAAAGCACCTCATACATTCACAAACAAAATACACCAATGGCTAAAATCGCTATTGGGTAGGTATTTGGCCAATTCCTCTATGACGATGTTTCAAATATGTTAGACAAATTAATTTCAGAAATCAACACGATTGGAGATTTCTCGGCAGCAGACATAGACCATTTTTTGGGGTCGTTAACGGAGGTATTGCTACCCAAAGGAGCACATTTTCTGACTGAAGGGCAGGTAAGCAAACACATTGGCTATATAGTTAGCGGTATTACTAATTGCGCCCAGCCTAAGATTTTGGCCTACGCTTAGCTCTACCCTGGATGATGGGAAATTCAGCTATCAAAATAAGTTAACCAATAACACAGAAAATATTCAAACCCTCAATCCCGGCATTGGTTTCACG
>DMHB01000068.1 GCA_003449595.1 Microscillaceae bacterium
TGGTAAGATGGGTATAATTCGGGGCGGCTATTGGCAAAATACAGCGCTTCACGCGGGGTGTTAAAAATATTTTTCTGGCTTGCAAGCGATAGGTTAGTACAATTATAGAGGTAGTATATGCTCATTACACTTAAAAATCCGGTGAAAACAAGCAGCCAAAGTTTTTGCCAAACTACGCTTTGTGGGGCAAGTTTATCCCATACAACGGCCACCCAAACGGATAGCAAAGCCCAAAATGGGATTTGAAACCTGGTGCCGAATACTTGAAACTTCATAAACACCAATAAGATCAAAAAACCTGCGATTCCGATGCCGAATAGTAGGTAGAAAGTTGTATTGAATCGTTCGCGGAATAGGTAAATGAATGGGATGATGAAAATGAATAAAACTGCGTGCAGTGGGTTGGGAGCGTAATCTTGCGAAAAGAATTTGTTATGAACCGGCATTTCAAAAGGAGTTAATGAAAGCTTAGGTTCATTGAGAGACACACCAACAAGCCGGTGAATGCCATAAAGCTGGTTGAGCAGCACTTGATTTGCCGAAGGAAACGGAGTAGTAAGATTAAATACTGCATTTTTTGTGATGTTACTTACCAGGGGCTTCATTCCGAATGCTTCATTGTTCAATGCCCAAGTAGTAGGAATGGGGGTTTGAAAGGCTGCAAAATTACGTGCATAAAAAGGCACATTGAGTAAAATAACCACCACACTGATAGACAAACCGGCATAAAACCAACGCTTTTCTTTACGAATAAGCCATACTGCCGCATAACAAATAACTAAAGGCAGCAAGAAAAAGTAAGCAGTAGCTTTGGTAAATAAGGCCAACCCAATGCTGATGCCAAGACTCCAAACGTAGGCTGACTCCCATTGCAAATAAAGACGTAGGAAACAAAACAAAGCGCTCAATACAAAAAAGGCAGCAAGTAAATCAGTCTGTGTAGAGAGGGACTCATACAAAGCAATTGGAATACTCAGCACCAAATAGGCTGCCAGCATCTGGCTTCTAAAACTACCCCCTACTTGCTGAACAAGCAATGTGCTAACTATGATAGACCCTACCAAAGCCATCCATTGCACTGCATTGGCAAAGTAGTCGTTTCCTGTCAACACCACAGTGTTCAAAATCCAATATTCTGAAAAAGGGGTCATAAAAATTTGCCTATCAATGTGTGAAGCATAATGCGCCACGCTTTGTTGCTGAATCCAGTGCATTACACGCGAGAGGTGGTAAGTCATAGAATCCCAATTGTTGGGAGGTTGGGCGATGCCTAAACTTAGGAGTACAAGTAGCAGCAACGCAAGGAAAGACAGAAGTCCCTTATCGAGTAGAGGAAGATCGAGCCACCGTTTTTGTATGAGCCAATAAGCGGATTGCCAAGAAAATTGAATTTTGTAAAGCGTAAACAACTGAAGTAGTATCACCAATAGCCAACTGAGCCGCAAACTGAGTGGTGTAAGCCATTGAAAAACACTCAGAAGCTCTGTTATCAGCCATAATTGTACACCATTGGCCAATAAGGTTATGAGTGAAGCAACTCTAATGAGGCGGAGTTTCTGAAAAATAAGTAAGAATGATACAATAAAATTGACTACCAAAAGACTCATCCAGAGCGCCATAATGAGATCGAAAAAGTTATAAAATTACACCTTACCAAACAACCTGTTAATCGGTTTTATAGCAATAGCCATTAACCTAATGATAAAACCGAAAATAAGTAATACGAAACACAATTGAAGCCAATTTTGAGCATATTTTCTTCAGAACAAAAGTACAGTATTAATTTGGAGTAAATAGTACATCCACCCAAAAGGAGTAGATTTTTAAACGGCGAGAAGGCATAAACGAAGCTCTATTTTTCGGTTTCCCCCCTTACTTTTTGGCCATCCCAATACGCATTGACAAGGTCTTGGTAGGTTTGTAAATACGCATTTTGTGCCTCGGTGATTTTTACTTCCGCGTCAACCACCTCTCTGTACAGCACCAGCCCTGCTTCGTAGCGATTGAGCACATATTGTACATTCTCCTCAGCAAAAGCCAGTGCATTTTGTCTGATGCTGAGGGTTTTTATTAAATTTTGAATATTGGTTTGCGAAAGTTGATTGTCATACACGGCTTGGCGTTGCAGTTGTTTGATTTCATTTTCTTTTTTCTCAGTCTGTATTTTTGCTCCTTGGATTTGGTAATTCTTGCTTAGCCCGTCAAATATGGGCACATTTACCCGCAGCCCTACATAAGACAGCGGAAACCAAGTCTGAAAAGCTTGCGCGAAATTATTCTGAAAGGCTTGTGTGCCCAGATAGCCATAGAGCGTAACCGTAGGAAGATATTGCCGCTTATATTTCTGAACCTCCAAATTATTCTGCATTCGCTGAGCTTCCAAGTTTTTCAGGTCATAGCGGTTGTTCCAGTCTATTTCAGCATTTTGCTCAAGGCGAAGCTGCTGAGGCAGACTGTCTTTCAAGCTAATAGGTTGCTCTAAGGGGTATCCCATCCAAAATTTGACTTGTAGCAGGCTTTGGTCATAGAGCACTTGCAAGCGCTCGATTTCTATTTCTTGCGTTTTCAAATCCCATTCTTGGCGACGTACCTCAATGGCTTGAAGCTGTTCGGTCTCAAGTCTTACTTGTGCGTCTTCCAGCAATTTGCGCAAGCGCGCCAATTTGGTTTGGTTATAGCTTATTTTCTGACGATTGATAAGGGCGGCATAATAGGCTTTCTTGAGGTTAACTACTACCTCCAAGTTGCGCTGTGCGTAGTTATTTTCAGCAATTTGGGTATTTATTTCCTGACTGCGGAGGGTGTTGCGCAAGGTAGGGTCGAACAATACCAGCGACGCATCCAGCGCCAAGGTAGTGTTGTAGGTAGTACCAAAACGCACCGGTGTAGGCCCACGCACACCCGTAGGGTCAGGATTAAAAGGCAAAATAGAGGTTTGTAATTGTAGGTTGTCCCTAAAATCACCTACAGCACTTACCTGTGGCAGGTATTTGCTGCGCGATTGCCGCAAAGTTTGTTGCGAAATAAGCTGGTCTTTGCTGTAATTTTGCATCAATATATCTTGTTCTCCGGCATATTGAACACATTCTTGCAGGCTAAAGGCTTGTTGGGCGTGGGCAGAAAACCCGCTCCAAACGACTGAAATCAGTAAAAAAAGTGGAAAAAAAAGCTTGTTCATAAATTATTCAAAAAAAGCTGAAAGATACCATACATTAGGTTGAAAATTTAGGCCCTGAATACGGTGGCAGGTTCTGTTTGCACGATGCGTCGGATGGCAAAATAAGCTCCTCCCAACGAAATGAGCAGTGTAATGCCAAACAAGGCTATCCGAATACCCAAAGTGATTTCAAAAAAAGTACCCGCTCGGGCAATCCCGCTCCTGAAGGCTTCTACCAATCCCGAACCAATTACAAATCCTACTAAAGCTATGATGAGGGCTTGCACCAAAATTAATCGGGCTACATAGCCATTGCTGGCGCCTATGGCTTTGAGGGTTGCATAGTCCTTGATGCGATCGATGGCTGCCGAATATAAGGTAAGCCCAATGATCACCATTCCGGAGATGATGGCAAAGACAATCAATGTCCCAAAGGAAATCGCAATGCCACTGGTTGACAAAATGGTAGTGATAGTGGCTTCCGAAAAATCTTTGGGCAACCAAGCCCTTACGCCTTCCAAATTTCGGTTGATGCGATCACGCACTACGGCTGGGTCGGTCTGAGGGGCTACTTTCACAAAAAAAGCGCTCACCTTGCTTTTGGACGTTTTGGACAAATACCGAGCACGATCGATGGTGGTAAACATATACACTGCTCCAAAACCTCTTGCGCCGCGTGTTTGGGCTGCAATGTGTACTTTCTTGCCGTTGATTTCAAAATACTCGCCAAAATTGGCGCCTCCTAAAGCCGCCCTGTCAAAATAATCAGCGCTGACTGCCCCTTCTTCTATGAGATTTTGAGGGTTACCTTCTGCTATGTTCCAAGGCCCGCCTCTGAAGTCGGGGGCTTGCGATCCTACCAACTGCACGCCGTAGGTTTTGCCATTTTCAAATTTGGCGCTGCCTCCTGCTATCAAGTAAGGATATACTTTTTCTACGCCTTCTATCGACTCTAAGGCTGTGCCATAGCGTACATCCAACTGCCGCATCGCATTGACATTGGTAGTGCGTGTATCGACCACCCAAAGATCGGTTTGGGTATTGTTGACCAAGGAAGCCATAGCGCCTGTAAGAAATAGAAAAATACCGGTTTGTTGCCCGATTAAAAAATTAGCAATCACAACACCCAGCAAAGCCCCTAAGGTTTTGGGCTTATCATAAATCATAAAACGAAACGCTGTTTTTAACATAAAAACCTGTAGTATAAAATTGAATACATGCCGATGATTATCAATTATTTACTTAACAAAATGACGGTTTCTACCCGCATTCCGTGTAGCAACTTTTCGTTACTTGCTAAGCGCACCCTTACCTCGCGCACGCGGCGGTCTTCCATATCGCTGCCTTCATCTGAAAATAAAGATTTTTTCTTCAGATAAGGCGCAGCCGAAATCACCTCGCCTGTGGACAATGTATCTGTTTTGCCCACCAAACGCACATACGCTTTTTGGCCAATTTGTACATCGGTAGCAAAGTTTTCATCTACTTCTGTAATGGCATTCATAGCGCTTTCGGGGGCAAACTCTGCTACTACTGCCAAAGCATTGACAGCTGCGCCCGGGCTGAGGTCGATGCTTAGTATCAGTCCGTCGGAAGGGGCTTTGATTTGCCTACGGTTGAGTTGTGCCTCCGAAAGTTCCACTTTTTGTCTGTTCTGATTGCTCAGCAACCCATTGCTCTGCATTTGAGCCTCTATGCGTTCTATTTCTTTTAAATACCCTTCATATTCGGCTTTAGCGTTATCGACATTTTGTGCTGTTTCGGCATTTTTAGATAGCGCAAACTGTAATCTTTCCAAGCGTTTGCGGGCGTTTTCAGCTTTGATGCGTGTGGCTTCCATGCTGGCTTGCAAATTCGATTTGTCTGACTGGGTATAAGCCAAAGCAGCGCGGGTGTCGTTCAGTTGAGCCGCTTCGATATCGTTGTTAAGCTCTATCAACACTTGGCCTTTCTTTACTTTTTCGCCTGTTTTAACATACACCGCCTTCACCACTCCGCTCACTTCGCTGCTAAGCTTTACAATTTTGGTTTCAGGCTCGATGCGGGCAGTACCCACAATTTTATTAAGTTGGTTCGTGTTGGTCTTCGCCGAGTTGGTATTCGATTGCTTTTTTTTAGATTCTTTGGAGCTACCACAACCCCAAACGACAGTTATTACCCCAATAAATATGATTAGGATGAAAAATGGCTTGTGCATTGGCATAAAAATTAAGCTATAAGAATTAGTGTTTATCATCGATTTGAATGGTCTTGGGTCGTTCAAGGTTTTCTTCAATTTGGCTTACTTGTCCG
>DMHB01000034.1 GCA_003449595.1 Microscillaceae bacterium
CTTGACTTTTAACACAGTTCCTGTAGGTGTGCATCTTAGAATTAGTTCAGTGGTTGTGAGTTGGGTAAAACAGCCACAGGACTCAGATTTTGCTCTGCCGGCTGCACCACCAACAGCATATTGTCTAATTGCAGGGCACACAAACAGCCCGCTGTGGTTGGGGTTGGATCAAAGGGCAAGTTATTTAAGCTAATATGGTTGGCTTCGGCATTCACTGCCTCTTGCATAGCAGCCAATTGCCAATATTCTTCTGCAAAAATGTGTATTTTCTGTGCGGCATTATAAGCAGGCGGAATACAGTCGCCGGCAAGCATCCAACCAGCGTAGTGGTTTGCAGCTTCCAACCATTGTTCTTCTCCTTTGCTGAAAGCCAACATAGCGCGATCGGTTTCTAAGTGTAATTGGGTTTGGCGCAAAAAGTGCAAAACCAAGGGGTGTAGGTTTTCACCTTCGAGCAAATCGGGCAGATTTTGCTGCAATACATACCAAACCAAGTCCTCGCCGCCCTCTTCAGCCAAACTCAACAAAGCGGCTTCTTCGGGGCTACGCAACAATTGAATATGGTAACCGGCAGCCATCAGCATTTGCAACGTTTCGGCTACAGCCAAGTTATCTTTTCCGGCACCGAAATAACCACCCAAAAACAAGAGTTGGTCTTGTGGTTGAATAGCCAATTTATCAAATAACAAGGTTTTTAAGGCTTCGGCGTTCCCCTCAAGGTTACCAATTACCCAGCGATTGCCAGTAGTGGGTGCTTCGGGGTTGAATGGAATAGGGCTTATCATGGAAGTATTTTTGTAAGTTGTTGCTTTATGGCTTAGCAAGAAAAAAGCCAAAATTGAAAAATACTTCAAAAAATTTCATAGATTATTGATTTTCAATTAATTAGAAAATCAAGGAAGTCGAATTTTCTTATCCCTTTCCGATTCATAAACTATCAAATCCTCAAATTTGAGGTTCAAATAACTCAAAGTAAGGTGTAGGGCGTGCACCTCGCCAGGGTTGCTGGTGTTTTCGGCGGTGAGGTTAGAGCTATTGTCTGATTTCAACACCTTGAGTAGCCAGTACATCGCTTCGAGGCGTTCTTGGGTAGAGCCAGCTTTGAGAATGGCAAAGACTTGTTCGCTGAATGTTTCTCGGGGCAATTCACGGGCCATCGAAATCACCTGTCTGTATGCTTCTGTACTGATAGGATGTACATCACTTGTAAGGAACACGATGAGTTTTTTTTCATTTTCTTGAAAAGAACCATCAGCGCGGGCACCAATGATGAGTAGTCCTAAAATAGCTTGGTTATAAGTAATTACTTCGGCAGGCATAAACAAAAACGGGATGGATATTGGATGGATGTTGGTCAAAAGTACACTAATTTGTAACGAACAATTGTAGGAATATTGATTTTTGTTTAGGTTTTTTTACATTTGTAAAGGTGTGTTTCGCAAAAAACACATCGGCTACCCATTCACAAAAAAGTGTTGCTTTCATACCAAAATTAAGCAAAATGCGCAGGTTTCTTAAACACTATTTCACTTCTTTGCTCATAGGGCTACTCAGTCTGCCTTTTGTTTATCTTTCAGTGGTTTTCTTTTCGCCTTTGCTCTGGCAGCCTGCTTATTTTCTCAGCCTTTTGGCGGTTTGTTTGTTGGGTTGCAGTGTGCTGATTTTTGAGCAAACCAGGCTTCAAATCAAGTGGAAAAAACTTTACCAGGATTACCAAACCTTGTGGGAATTGCTGCAAAAAGCTTCGCAAACCAATGCGCAGTTGTCGGCTGAAAACAAAGCCGTCCGGTTTGATATCAAGCAAGTTAACTTGCCGGTGGTCGAGCTGAACCAACAAGGCAATATCATTTATGTACATCCCAGCGTTGGCCAACTTTTAAAAGGCGATCTTTCTTCGCAAATCGGGCAAAGTTTTGAACAGGTGTTTATGCAAAACCCCAAGCAAAACGAGTTATTTCTGAAAGATTGGAAAAATCTCCGCCAAGGCGAACCCCAAATCATCGATTTTACTTACCAAACCCTGATGGGCGACCAGTTATACCTCAAAGCCCTGTGTTTGCCTGTTCTATTTCACAAAGGCCAAGAACGGGTATGGGTTTTCTTGTTGGACGATACCGAAGCCAAACTCCCTTATTTGGAAGCCAGCAGAAAACTAACCGAGCTTAAAAAGCACGTAGCCTGCCTGTGGATCAACCAAGAAGGAAAAATTGTAAAAGCCAATGATTATTTTTTCGCCTTGACAGGATACGCCGCGCAGGGTTCGGTGGGGATGCCTTTTGCACAAATGACCACCAGTTCTGAAAAGGCTACCCTTGTGATGGCGCAGCTTCAGAAAGCAATACAAAGCAAGCAGCCCGATGAAATACAATTAGAGTTGAAAAAGAAAAATGGCCTTAATTTCAAAGCAACCATTCTTTGCTATCCTGAGCCAGATAGTGCTTACGCCGAATTGGTTTTCTTGGTACAAGAATCGGCGCAAGCCCTGCCCTCAACCGACCACCAAGCGCTGCGCGCTGAGGCCAAAAGAAACTTCGAGTTAGAAAAAGCCTTGGCCGAAAAGCGAAGAGAGCTACACCTCCAGCAGGTAAAACTCAACGTGAAAACACAAATGCTTGATTTTCACACCCGTATGATGGATAAAATGATGTTCCGCTTCGAGTTAGATCAACAGCTAATCGTGCGCTTTGTCAACCACACGGCTTGTAAAGCATTGGCTTATACCTCCAATGAGTTGTTGGGCAAGCGGCTATCCTTCTTGTTTGATAGGGAACAAAAAGCCTTGCTCGACTCCTTTATCTTTGAAGAAGAAATGCGCAAAGGCAACACGGTGGTGAAGGTCGTAAAGCTGCGCACCGGACTTTTAGAGCACAAATCCATCAAACTTTTCTTCTTCCCTTATATCGACGAGCGCAACCAATTGCTTAAAATCAGTGCTGCTGGTTATCCGTTGGAAGTGCCGGTCAAACAAAGTTTTTATGCTGAGTTAGTAGAAGCCAGAAGTTGGGTCTAAGTTTTAGCCAAAACCTTACTGCTAAAATTCAAAAAAAACTGCTTGCAATACACTTGAAGGCAGTTTTTTTTGTATGTAAAACAAAAATCAATTTCCCTTGTGCTAATAAGGATAGGCCATATAAGTAGCCAAGTCTTTGTCGCCACGTCCCGATAGGCAAATCACTACTAAGTCTTCGGGTTTGTATTGCATTTTGGGCAAAAC
>DMHB01000276.1 GCA_003449595.1 Microscillaceae bacterium
AAATTGAGGAAAAAGAAAAAAATATTGTTTCGCAAACAATAAAAGCTTAGTTTTGCGCTTTGATTAAATGTAAAGAAAGAGTATTCATTCCAGATTAAGTATCTTATATGTATATCGACAAAGAAAAAAAGGAAGAGATTTTTGAAAAATATGGCTTTGCCAAATCAAAAACCGATACAGGTTCTGCCGAAAGCCAAATCGCTTTATTAACTCACCGCATCAACCACTTAACCGAGCACCTTAAAATACACAAAAAAGACTATTCCACCCAACTCGGGCTGCTCAAATTAGTAGGTAAGCGTCGCAGATTGTTGAATTATCTCAGCAATACTGAAATCGAAAGATACCGCGCCATCATCGCTGCACTTAACATTAGAAAATAATTGTTATCGATTTTCCTATGAAATAAATTAAGAATGGATTTGTCTAATTCATTCTTAATTTTTTCTTTGTTCTGTTTACCTCCACTGTCTTTTCATCACTTCTGTTTGCTACACACTATTTATTTATGCTTCCACAAATTCATACTATATCTTTCAACTTACCCGACGGACGTGAAGTCCAAATTGAAACCGGAAAATTAGCACGACAAGCAGATGGGGCTGTTGTTGTGAAAATGGGTAACACTATGTTGTTGGCTACAGTTGTTTCAAGCAAAGAAATTAAAGATAGTATTGACTTTTTCCCCTTATCAGTAGATTACCAAGAAAAATTTGCCTCTGCCGGTAAAATTCCCGGTAGCTTTATGAAGCGTGAAGGCAAATTATCTGACTACGAGGTGCTTATATCTCGCCTTGTTGATAGGGTGCTCCGACCCTTATTCCCTGACGGGTATTATGCTGAGACACAGGTAAATATTTTCCTTATTTCTGCCGACTCAGAAACTCCGCCCGATTGTTTAGCTGCATTGGCTGCCTCTTCAGCATTAGCTGTTTCCAATATTCCCTTCGAAGGGCCTATCTCCGAAGTGCGTGTAGCACGTGTAAACGGGCAGTTTGTCATCAACCCTACTGTATCTGAACTGGCCAAATCCGACATCGATTTGATGGTTGGTGCTACTTATGAAAATATCCTCATGGTTGAGGGAGAATTGAAAGAAGTAGCCGAAGCAGATATGGTGGCTGCTTTAAAAGTAGCTCACGAAGCCGTCAAAGCGCAGTGTCTCATCCAACAAGAGTTGCGAAAAATGGTAGGAGCGCAAAATCGCGAGTGGCAAAAAGCACCAGATGATGAAGCCCTACAAACCCGTATGAGAAGTGAATTATACGATAAGTTGTATGCTTGTGCAGCCAGCCAAATAGTCAATAAAAATGAAAGAAGTCAAGCATTCAAAGCCATTAAAGAAGGGTTTGTAGCTACCTTAGAGGCTGAGGCGGTAGCTCAAGGACAAGAGCCTATTTCAGTTATCAACAAAACCCTGCTGAGTACCTATTTCCATAAGTTACAGAAAGAAGCCTGCCGCCAATTCGTATTAAATGAAAGAAAGCGTATTGACGGAAGACAACTAAACGAAATCAGACCCATTTGGGGAGAGGCTAACTATTTACCTTCTGCACACGGCTCTGCTTTATTTACACGTGGCGAGACCCAATCTCTTACTACGGTTACCTTAGGCACCAAATTGGACGAACAAATTGTAGATACGGCGCTGCAATCGGGCTACAACAAATTCCTGTTACATTACAATTTCCCGGCTTTTTCTACCGGTGAAATTAAGCCCAATCGTGCACCCGGTCGCCGCGAGGTAGGACACGGCAACTTGGCTTACAGAGCATTAAAAAATATGCTCCCACGTGATGAGGAAAATCCATATACTATCCGCATAGTATCCGATATTTTAGAGTCGAACGGCTCGTCTTCTATGGCTACTGTTTGTGCCGGCTCGATGGCGCTAATGGATGCAGGTTTGAAAATTCAATCACCTGTTTCAGGCATTGCTATGGGCTTGATTACCGATGAAAACACCAAAGCCTATGCTATTTTGTCTGATATTTTGGGCGATGAAGACCATTTAGGCGATATGGATTTCAAGGTTACCGGCACCTCCAAAGGAATTACAGCTTGCCAAATGGATTTAAAAATCAATGGGCTGCCTTATCAAGTATTGGAAGAAGCCCTGGAGCAAGCTCGCCAAGGCAGACTATATATCTTAGACAAAATGCTCTCTATCATTCCAAGCATTAGTGAAGATCTGAAACCGCACGCACCGAGATCGGTGATCGTTAAAATTGAACGTGACCAGATTGGCGCTGTTATTGGTCCAGGCGGCAAAGTGGTTCAAGACATACAGAAGACTACCGGTACCACTGTAGTGATTGAAGAAAAAGACAATGCCGGCTTTGTTAACATTTTTGCTACTGACAAAACAGCGATGGATGCTGCTTTGGCACGTGTGAAAGCCATCGTGGCATTGCCCGTCATAGGAGATGTGTACGATGGGAAAGTCAAAAACATTACCAACTTTGGGGCTTTCATAGAGTTTTTACCCGGTAAAGAAGGACTACTTCATATTTCAGACATTAAATGGGAGCGCGTTGAAAAAATGGAAGATGTGCTCGAAGTAGGTGAAGAAGTCAAAGTAAAATTAGTCGATATAGACAAAAAGACAGGTAAATTTAGACTTTCGAGAAAAGTACTTTTACCCAAACCCCAATAGGTCTCCTTTTGCTCGGCTAATAGGTGGGAGGGGAACTAAACCATAAGAACAAAAGTTATATCTAAGGGTTTTTTATTAACTCATTGGTCAGATTTTCAAACACAAACGCGAATAAGGATGAGACAGCTGAAAATCAGTAAACAAATCACCAACCGTGAAAGTCAGTCGCTTGACAAATACCTCCAAGAGATTGGTAAGGTAGATCTGCTCACGCCCGACGAAGAAGTTGATTTAGCAAAACGTATCAGGGAAGGAGACCAACAAGCCTTGGAAAAACTTACCAAGGCAAACCTAAGATTTGTGGTTTCTGTTGCAAAACAATACCAAAACCAAGGGCTTTCATTAGGCGATTTGATTAATGAAGGAAACTTAGGGCTGATCAAGGCTGCCCAACGATTCGACGAAACACGTGGATTTAAGTTCATCTCTTATGCGGTATGGTGGATCAGACAGTCTATCTTACAAGCTTTGGCCGAACAATCGCGTATTGTGCGTTTACCACTCAACCGAGTTGGCTCTTTAAATAAAATCTCTAAAACTTTTTCAGAATTAGAGCAAAAATATGAGCGTGAGCCTTCTGCTGATGAATTGGCTGAAGTACTCGATGTTACTGCTACCGAAGTGGTAGATACAATGAAAATCTCGGGCAGACACGTTTCTGTCGATGCGCCTTTTGTGCAAGGTGAAGAAAATAGCCTGTTGGATGTTTTGGAAAATGATAGTGAACAAACCCCCGATTCTTCGTTGATTATTGAATCGCTACGCCGCGAAGTACAAAGAGCCCTTTCTACACTTACACAACGGGAAGCTGATGTAGTATCTTACTATTTCGGCTTGAACGGGCATACTCAATTGACTTTGGAGGAAATTGGAGAAAAATTCAATTTAACCCGTGAACGAGTACGTCAAATCAAAGAAAAAGCAATTCGCCGTTTAAGGCATACCTCGCGAAGCAAGGCGCTCAAGCCCTATTTAGGATAAATATTTCTGTAATATCTAAAGTGTGGTGGCTCATAGCACCACACTTTTTTCCTGTTTAGCCCAAGCGTAAAGTTTGGTTTAAACAGCTTTTTTTCCCAAATTTGAATATTAATCAATTTTTATGCAATCAGAGAAAGTACATTGTTTAATCATTGGCTCAGGACCGGCAGGTTATACTGCGGCAATTTATGCTGCCCGAGCGGGTTTAAACCCTGTGATGTACCAAGGGTTAGAGCCAGGTGGACAGTTGATGCTTACCAATGAAGTGGAAAATTTTCCGGGATATCCAGAAGGTGTAATGGGGCCGCAAATGATGGCTGATTTACAGCAACAAGCCACTCGATTTGGTACTGATATTCGTTCAGGTTTTGCTACCGATGTCGATTTCTCGAAAATACCTTACCAAGTAGTGGTTGACAATGCCAAAAACATCCTTGCTGATGCTGTCATCATTGCTACCGGAGCTTCGGCCAAGTGGCTTGGCTTACCCTCGGAAGAAAAATTCAAGGGGCAGGGAGTTACTTCTTGTGCTGTTTGCGATGGTTTTTTTTATAAAGGCCAAGATGTAGTGGTTGTAGGTGGGGGCGATAGCGCCGCGGAAGAAGCCTCCTACTTATCAAAAATATGCCGAAAAGTATATGTTTTAGTGAGGCGAGATGAGATGCGTGCCTCAAAAATTATGCAACAGCGTGTAACCAGTCTTCCTAATGTAGAAGTACTTTGGAACACCCTTCCTGAAGAAATTTTGGGTGATAATGCAGTAGAAGGGGTGCGAATCAGAAATATAGTAACCCAAGAAGTAAGCGAAATTGCTGTAAAAGGTTTTTTTGTAGCCATTGGCCATCAACCCAATACTCAAGCCTTTGTCGGCAAATTGGCTATGAATGATCAAGGATATATTATGACTGAGAAAGGTAGTACACGCACCAATATTCCGGGTGTATTCGCTTGTGGCGATGTGCAAGATTTCACTTACCGCCAGGCCATTACCGCTGCTGCGTCGGGGTGTATGGCTGCTTTAGATGCCGAAAGATATTTGGCAGCTCACGCGGTAGAAGCAACAATGTAATTTTTTTATCAAATCCAATGGATGATGCGTTTTTGGCTGTTTTTTATTTTGTTAGGGGTTTTGGTAGGTTTTTCTCACCTCAGCATTGCCCAACCCGAAAAAGACAACAAGTTCAACGATACGAACTCTAATACTATCAAAACTCCTGCCTTGGAGAAAGATACTGTTGTCAACACCGACCAAGATAAGAAAAAAGTCAATCCTAATCTAAACAATCCCTTAATAGACGCACAAACTGACCCTATTTCAAATGATGAGGTAACCATCTTTAATTTGAATAAGCAACCCTCTTTGGTATCAGAAGATTTGTATAATATTGACATCGGAGAGTCTGAGGTGGTAAGGGTCGTTGAGGAAATCAATATTGGTGATGTAAATGACCCTGCTTGGATTAAAATTGCTGAATACTACAAAATTTGGGATACACAACAAATTAACCCTTATGGCAAAGATGCAAAATCGTTTAGTGAGGTTGTTTATTTAAAACTATATGATCCCAGTATAGGTCAACTTTGGGCATCTCCTTTGGAAAGTACCTATACTACCTCCGGTTTTGGCCCTCGATGGGGGCGATATCATCACGGCATTGATTACACCTATATACAGGCACACCTATTTACTCAGTATTTGATGGTGTTATCAGAATTTCAGGGTTCAATTCTGGTGGTTATGGATACTATGTGGTAGTACGGCATTACAATGGCTTGGAGACTTTATATGGCCATATGAGTGCGCTCAAAGTGGAGAGTGGGCAAAAGATCAAGGCA
>DMHB01000001.1 GCA_003449595.1 Microscillaceae bacterium
GCAGCCTGCGGATTAAACCCCCGTTTCAGCGCTTGCGCGATTTGGCCGTGGTGGTGGCTGCTGTGGTGCATCAAAAAACCAATCACCTGCCATTTGGTCATTTTACCCAACACGGTGTCTACTTCTGTTTGTAAATCTTGGTCGGAGGCTTGGCTGATGATGTCTTCGATGGTTTTTCCGGCTTGTTGGAGCAAGGTTTCTATCTGTGCCTTATCCGAAATTTGCCCTTCGTCTTTGGCGCCCATCAGGGTTTGCGGTTTGAATGCCATAGGCGCACCAAAAGCATTGGCTGCAATGGCCAAGTTTGTTTCGGCAATGTGTTGAAACAAAAAAACCTGCCCCTGATGACTCCGGATGTATTCGAAAGTGCATATTTTCAGCAGTAAGCTTGCCCAAGGTGCGTTGTACAATGCCTTGGTTTTGCTTCCAAAGAGATAATTAAGAGTTCTTTCATCATATCGTTTGTTTTTATTCATTTGTTTATAACATTTCCGTATCTCTCAAAAGTTTCGGCGATCGGTTTACCAAACCCTGTATCGTTCCCTATAATGAGTACAATATTATTTTCAGCGATTCAGAAAAAGGTTTCATTTGAAAAAGATGTAAATTCGTATTTACAAAGTTAAACAAGGCAGCTTATGTTCAAGAATTTCTATTTTTTTCTGCTTCTATTAGTTTTATTCAATATTTCACATTTGGCAACAGCCCAAAATAACCCAGTTTGTTTTGGTGGAATGCCCGAAATACGCCTTTGGGGCTTGGTGCAACAATCGCCGGCCAAAATGATAGAAATTGAATTGTATAAAATGTACGACAATGGCTTTGGCGAATGGGCAGTCAAAGGGCATTATTATTTTAGCCAAGACTTATCCGTGCGCATTCCGATAGAAGGGCTAATGCAGCAAAACTGTGTGCTTCAACTGGCCGAATTTGCCCAAGAATATGGCGTGGCCAGTGGTTATTTGATGATTATGCCCGATGGCACCGGTACGTGGAAAAGCGCCGATCAGCGCACCACTTTTTTGCTCGAATTGAGATCTCGATAACGGATTATTTGCTTAGCTATTGGTTATGAAAAACATCTTGAAACCCACCAAAGAAAATCTAAGCCGCATCGAGGAGCTTTTTGCCACTTTGGGCTATTTTATTCGCTATGAGAAGGGCAATTTCAAGTCGGGCTACTGTATTTTGAATACGAAAGACATCATCGTGGTCAACAAATATTTCACCACCGAAGGCCGATTTGAATGCTTAATCGACATTTTGAAAACCCTTTCGCCCAGGTTACGAGCAAAAATAGATGCCTTGGGCAACGAACAAGAGCGGCAACTTTTCGACCAAGTATTGGCGCACGTAGCTAACCCGCAAACATAGATTTGGCAAATCCTTGGCAAACATACTTGCGCCGTTGGTTGGCTCCTTATTTATACGGCCAAGCGCATACCCGGGCTTTTTTCACGGTAGCGGGCTTGGCTTGGCAAGAGTTTCGGTATAGTTTCAGTCAGTTTTTTACTTGGCGCTCGCCGGTTTTTTCGCTGGCGCGTTCTATTCAATATGCCTTGTTGGCTTGGCTCAGGCTTGGTTTAGGCAGGAATTTACGCTTCAGCTATGGTTATACCGGCGAAGACCGCCTCATCGAAAGCCTGCTAAATTTGCCGGTTTACTACCAAGGATTTTATGTAGAAGTGGGCTGTAATCGCCCAAGATTTATTTCCAATACGTTTTTGCTTTATCGACGGGGCTGGCGGGGCATTTGCATAGATGCCAATCCCAAGCTTATTCGTTATTTTAGTTACATCCGTCCTCGCGACCAAACGGTGGCGGCCCTGGTAGGTACTCCTTCAGAAAGGCTGTCGTTTTATCATTTTGAAAACGATGTATTGTCCACGGTTTCACCTGAAAATATAGCCCAGTATGCGGCGCAAGGGCTACATCCGACCACAGTCGAAACACTGGCAGTGCGCAGTTTGACCGATATTTTGGATGAGGCAAAAGCGCCCACCCTCTTCGAGTTGCTTTGCATCGATGCCGAAGAACACGACGAAGCCGTATTGCGTTCGTTAGACTTTAGCCGGTATCGTCCGCGCCTAATTGTGGTAGAAGCCGAGGATTTCGACCCTGAAAATCCACAAAAACACCCTATATTTGTGTTTCTTCAGCCTTTGGGCTATCAGTTGGCAGGCAGCTTGTTGAAGAATCTCTACTTTATCCACACATAGAACACGGTAGCCTGCCCAAAATTTTTTATTTTTGCGCACCTTTTCAACTATGCGTAGCCTTACTACTCCTCTTTCTCCTATTTTTCGCATCTGGATATTTTGCCTGTTTTTTGCCTTTGCAGGGATGCCTTGGGCTGTACAAGCGCAAATATTAGACGACACCACCAAACAAATCCCTTTGGATAAATCGGTGCGGTTTTTCTTGGAAAAAGATATTTTAGACGACCAAAAGAAGTCCTATCAGATTGATACCACCATCGAAAACTTGCACCGCTACGAGCCTGTCCGCGAGCTGCACAACAAATATGTGGACTTAGGAGGCATAGGCACCCCAATGCGCCCACTTTATTATCAACAACCCCAACGCATTGGCACTACTTTGGGCGTACAGTCTTTTCAACCTTATTTGTTCAACACAGACAATGTGCGCTATTTCGATGCTTTGGTGCCTTATTCGCACGCCTATTACATACAAGGCTCGCGTGGCGACCAATTCATCGACTTTACCTTTACACGCAGCAACAAAGAACGCTTCAATGTAGGGTTTCAATACCGGCGAATGCTCTCTGAAAAGCAGTTTGCTGTGAACATCAACCGTACAGCCGGCACCCCCGATTTGTATGCCGACCAACACCGGTTTGTGTTTCACCTGAGCTGGACAAGTAAAAACAAACGCTACCAACTCTTGGCGCATTTTGCCCACCTCAATACGATGGTTTTTGACAATGGCGGGGTGCGTTTGTTGCCCGGGCAGCCACGCAACGATATTTTTGCTTATTCTTTTGCCACCCCTCAAATCGCTGCACGCACGTGGCAAACCCAAAATAACTTGCATTTGTACCATCAATACGAATTGGCCAAGGGCTTTAAGCTTTTCCATATTTTAGATCGCTTTGTGCAGCGCGACGATTTCAACCACCAACTTACCGGGGGAGACACCCTACAACTCCAATTCCTCAATGTTTTCCGATCGCCGGGCGCTTATTTTGATCCCAACACCACAGCTGAAGGATTTCGCTACCAGATGGTAGAAAACAAAGTGGGCATCAAAGGATTGGCTGCCGGAAAATTCTATTACCAAGCCTACATCAAAAACCGTATTTTTAGGTATTGGAATCCTATTTATGAAGGTAAGTTGGCGGCAGCCGGTCGTGCCGATTCATTTGTAGTAAGGGCTGAAATCCAAGAAATTGAGAATTTTATAGGCGGTAAACTTTACTATCAGTTTGGCGACAGCGCCCGTCTGCAAGTAGAAGCCGAATATTTGGTAGGACGAGCCGATTATCGCATTGCAGCCGACCTTACCTTGAAACAATGGATCAACTTGGGGGTGCGGAGTACTTCTTTTGCTCCTACGCTGATGCAACGCCGAATGATGAGCAACTGGGCTTTTTGGGATAGGACACTGCTCAATACCTTTGCGCAAGAATTTTACGTCCGCACCACCCTGCCCATTGGGAAAAAGCTCCTCATCGAGCCGTATGCCTCTTACCAGTTGATCAACAATTACATATATTTCGACACCACAGCGCGACCGGTACAAACAGCCGAAGGGTTGCAAATTGTGCAAGCAGGGCTGAAATGGCGTACCCGTTTTGGCCGGTTTCATTGGGTCAACGAATGGATTTATACCCAAAACCTTGGTGCGAACCTGATTCGTTTCCCCGAGGTTTTTGTCAATACCCAAGTTTACTGCGAAAACTGCTTCCTCAGAAAATACCTCAACTCGCAAATTGGCTTAGATATACATTATAAATCGGGCTATTTGGCCGATGCTTATATGCCTATCACGAAACAGTTTCACCTACAAAACAGCTTTTTT
>DMHB01000254.1 GCA_003449595.1 Microscillaceae bacterium
GCTCTTCCGATCTAAGCACCTTGAGTAACGAATTAGTTATCAATTCGACTCAGAAATCTGACCGTATTGTTCTTCTTCAGGAAAAGAAAATTGTTGAATATCACGTAGAAGAAAAAGATAATAACTTCACTGTGGGTGATATTTACCTTGGGGTTGTCAAAAGGTCTGTGGTAGGCTTGAACGCTGCATTTATTGACCTTGGCTACGAAAAAGATGCTTTTTTACATTATTTAGACTTAGGCCCCAACTTTGCTACCTTAAGCAAGTTTGTGCGTGAAGTGCAAAATAAAAAAGGATCACTCCCTAAAATCAATCAGTTCAAGTTAGAACCTGAAATTAACAAATTAGGCAAGATTTCTCAAGTCATCCAACGCAATCAACCTGTATTGGTACAGGTGATCAAAGAGCCTATTTCAACCAAAGGCCCACGCCTTTCTTGCGAAATATCATTAGCCGGGCGTTATTTAGTATTGGTTCCTTTTGCCAATGCTGTCAATATTTCCAAAAAAATTACCAGTAAAGAAGAACGGAGTCGCCTTCAGCGGTTACTTTCTTCCATCAAGCCACCCAATTATGGGGTCATTGTACGAACAGTGGCCGAAGGCAAAGATGTAGCTGAATTAGATCGCGATCTACGGTCTTTGATTGACCGATGGGAAGCAGGGATGGAAACCTTGCGCTTTGCCCAGCCACGAGAAAAAATTATCGGAGAGCTTGGCAGGGCTTCTGCTTTGGTGCGAGACCTGCTCAACGAATCATTTGACAGTATTTCTGTAGATGATCGTGCGATGTATGATGAAATTAAAAGTTATATCAAACAAGTAGCGCCTGATAAAGAACGCATTGTAAAACTACATAACGGCAAAGTCAAGCTTTTCGAGTCTTTAGGCATCGAAAAACAGTTGAAGTCTCTTTTTGGTAAATCAGTAAGTCTTAACCATGGAGGCTACTTGATTATTGAGCATACCGAGGCCCTACACGTAATTGATGTCAATAGTGGTAATAAATCGAATGCGGAGGAGGATCAAGAAGCAACTGCTATCAACGTAAATTTGGATGCAGTCAAAGAAATAGCCCGCCAGTTGCGTATCAGAGATATGGGGGGTATTATCATCATCGATTTCATCGATATGCGCAAGGCAGAACACAAGCGCAAAGTGTATGAAGCGATGAAAGACGAGATGAAAAGAGATAGATCGCGCTCTACTGTTTTGCCTCTTACAAAGTTTGGTTTGATGCAAATTACTCGGCAACGGGTACGCCCCGAATTAAACATTATGACTCGTGAAGTGTGCCCTTCTTGTAATGGCAGTGGAACAGTATCTGCGAGCATTTTGGTAGCCGATTTATTGGAAGCCAACGTCGATTATCTGCTCAAAAAACAAAATGAGAAAAGCTTACACATCTCTTTACACCCTTATCTGTATGCCTACTTTACGAAAGGAGATATATTCCGCTTTTCACGTCGGGTAAAATGGCTTTTTAAATACGGGCGATGGATAAAAATGCAGCCTGATTCATCGCTGCCATTGATGGAGTTTAAGTTTACCAACAAAGCAGGTGAGGAAATTCAGCTCAACGCCAATACCAAAACACCTACTACTGATGTTTAATTGGAATGCTCTGAGAAGGGCTTCCCATTCGATAGGAATGCCCCTTGTTGTTTGTGCAGGTTTTTTTTTGATAGGTTGCCAACGCACCAATCCTGACTGTAGAAATGAGGTGGATGTATCGACTGTACAGGTCAACCTTAAAATCCAACGGTTGGAACAAGAGATGTTTCAGTTGAAATCGAAAGAAGCCATCCGGGCTTTTTTGAAAAATTATCCGGAGTTTAACCAACGATTTCTCAAAAATAACCGTGCTGTGAATGATTCAATGGTGGTGCTGGCTTTAGAGCAAATGACCTCCAACCTTTTTTTAGATACCCTTTACAAGGATGTTCAAAAAGTTTACACCGATAACGAAATTACGCAGTTAGAAAAAGAGTTGGCTGATGCTTTTCGTCATATCAAGTACTATTATCCATCGTTCAAAATTCCAAAAGTTTATACTGCCATTACGGGTTTAGGGTCTTTCTTTGGCAACGATTTGTATGTCAGCCAAGATATGATCGTGATAAGTTTGGACTTTTTCTTAGGCAAACAAGCCCGTTATCGTCCCCCTGACATGCCTCAATACATTTGGAGGCGGTATCAAAAATCTTATATCGTTCCGACGATTGCCCTTTATATCTCCGGGGCTTACAACAAAACTGATATGAAAGACGAAACCATTTTAGCGGAGATGATCTATTATGGCAAAGCCTACGAATTTGTCAAAGCAGCCATTCCTTGTGTACCCGACTCCGTAGTTTTGGGCTACACCCAAGAGCAAATGCAGAACCTGAATGATGCTAAAAATAAAAAATTTATCTGGGCGCATTTTGTTGAAAAAAAACTACTCTATGGCAATTCTAAAGTAATCAAAGGCTATACTGAAGAACGGCCTTATGTAGCAGAAATGGGACCCAAAGTGCCGGGTAAAATTGGGTGTTGGCTGGGGTGGCAAATCATACAGCGATATAGAAAAAACACCAACAATTCTTCTTTACAGGATTTGATGTCGAACGACAAAGCCGCCGAGATATTCAAAATCTCGGCATACCGTGGAGACTAAAACAATTATACGAAGGGTGTCTTAATTATAACGACCAAAACCAAGCCCCACAGAAAAACTGTGATACCCTTTTGAGCCATAGGTGGCATCAAAGTTGAGCGTAAAAAATCCTAACTTAA
>DMHB01000112.1 GCA_003449595.1 Microscillaceae bacterium
TCAAGACATTGAAAGAGACTTTAATAGTCCAAAAACCGGCAAGTGTTCGGGTGGCGGCCTTGTTGTTCAAACCCGACTGCCTGCAACATGCCGAAGCCAAGCCCGACTTTGTAGGCTTCGAAATTCCCAACGCTTTTGTGGTGGGCTATGGTTTAGACTACGACGGCTACGGCAGGGCTTTGAATGATTTGTATGTGGTGCAAGATTTTTAGTTTTGTAAATTCAATTACTCACCGATAATTAAAAGAAGTAAACAACTTATGATCAATCTTATACTTTTCGGACCTCCGGGCGCAGGCAAAGGAACTCAAAGTGAAAAAATCATCAAGCAATACAACTTAGTGCATCTTTCGACCGGCGATTTGCTGCGCAGCGAAGTGGCCGCGGGTACCGAATTAGGCAACAAAGCCAAGGATTTGATGTCGAATGGCATTCTGGTGCCCGACGAGATAGTGATTGGGATGATCAACAACAAAATCAAAAACAACCCCGAGGCCAAAGGTTTTATATTCGATGGTTTCCCACGCACCATCGAGCAAGCCAATGCGTTGGAAGACCTGCTGCGCGAAAACAAACTGCCTGGTGCCTTTGTAATTGCCCTTGAAGTGGATGAAGATGAGCTAACCAAGCGCATCTTGGAGAGAGGCAAGGTTTCGGGTCGTCCCGACGATCAAAACGAAACGCTTATCAAGCAGCGTTTCAAAGAATACCACACGAAGACAAGCTTGGTGGCCAATTACTATAAAAACAAGGAGCGCTATGCGGCTGTCAATGGACTGGGCGAAATCGAAGACATTACCAAGGCCATTGCTGCAATCATCGAAAGCCTTGCCTAAGCTTAAAACCAACCGCTGTGGCCTCATCTAATTTTATCGATTATGTCAAAATCTTTTGCCGCTCAGGCAAAGGAGGCGCAGGTGCTTCTCACTTCCGTCGTGAAAAATTTGTGCCCAAAGGTGGCCCCGACGGCGGTGATGGTGGCCGTGGCGGGCACATCATTATGCGAGGTAATGCGCAGCTTTGGACCTTGCTGCACCTAAAATACAAAAAACACATCCACGCTGAAGATGGCAAGTCGGGCGGCGATTCGGGCAGTTTTGGCAAGTCGGGGCAAGATGTAATCATTGAAGTGCCGCTGGGCACTGTGGCTAAATCGCCCGATAGCGGCGAGAAAATAGCTGAAATTGTGAGCGATGGCCAAGAAATTATTTTGTTTACCGGTGGGCGCGGAGGGCTGGGAAACCAACATTTCAAGACTGCCACCAAACAAGCCCCTACGTATGCCCAGCCCGGCGAACCTTGCCAAGAAGGTTGGCTCATTTTAGAACTCAAGGTGCTGGCAGATGTAGGACTGGTAGGCTTCCCCAATGCAGGTAAATCTACCCTCCTATCGGTGGTTTCGGCGGCCAAGCCCGAAATCGCCGATTATCCCTTTACTACTTTAGTACCCAATTTGGGTGTGGTGGCTTACAAAGATTATAAATCGTTTGTGATGGCCGATATTCCCGGCATCATCGAAGGAGCGGCAGAAGGCAAAGGATTGGGGACTCGTTTTTTGCGCCACATCGAGCGCAATTCTATTTTGTTGTTTATGATTTCGGCAGAAAGCGAACATCCTGCCCAAGATTATAAAACCCTGCTGGGCGAACTACAGCAATATAACCCTGAGTTGTTGGACAAACAACGGCTGATAGCCATTACCAAAATAGACTTATTAGAGTCTGGCCAAGCAGCCAAAATTGCCAAGAAACTCCCCAAAGATATTCCCCATTTATTTATTTCATCGCTTACCAACCAAGGCATCGACCAGCTGAAAGATGCCATTATGCGGTTATTAGAAAACCAGTCTGAGTCTGTTTAACGCATTGCTTCTACCAGCTTTCTTGATTTGGGTTAAGTTTATTTTTTAAAGAATCTGTGTAAATAATGCTTATGAAGTTACGCGCTGAGGTTTCTCTACGGGCGGCCTGCTTGGCTGCGCTGTTGTTTTGTCGTTTGGGGGCTGCTGCCCAAACTTGGGAAGATTTCAACCAGCAAGGGTTGGAGTTGTTCCAACAAAAGAAGGTGCAGGAGGCCATCGTGTCTTTTGAGCGAGCCAAAGCCCTTGTAGCAGAAACCTTCGGCTTTACACATCCCGACTATGCGGTGGTTTGCAATAACTTAGGGGCGATGTATCTGATGACCAATCAGTTAGACAAAGCCGAAGAAAATTTACTGATTGCGGAAAGCATTCGCGCCAAGCTGCTAAGCGACGAAGATATGTCGTTGGCTTATGTGCGTAATAGTTTGGCGATGCTTTACGAAGCCCAAAATAAACCGAGCGAAGCCCTCAAATACCAGATAGGAATGCAACGCGCCTACCAAAAAAATTTTGGAAAAAACAGCAAAGAATGCCTCATTCTTTACGATAAAATAGCCAACCACCTCAAGACATTGGGCAGACGCCAAGAAGAAATCACTTATTGGATGGATTGCAAGCCCATCATCGAATTGCTTTATGGATCTAAAAGTTATGAATTTGCCACCTTGTGTATCAAGATTGGCGATTGGGCTTTTCAATCGGCCAATTATCCGCTGGCTGCCGAACAAATCGGCTTGGCCATTCGACTAATTCAGCAAACCAAAGGAGAAAACTCTATCGAATATGCCAATGCCTGCACTGATATCGCCTCGACTTGGATGAAAATGAACAACTTCCAAGCAGCCGAATCGCTGTTTATAGAGGCGCGTGCTCTTAAGAGAAAGTTATTAGGTGCTCAAAATGATCAGTATGCTATGAGTTGCAATAATTTAGAGTATTTGTATATGTACCAAGACCAGTTTGAAAAGGCCGAAAGTATGTACCGCGAAGCCCGTGCAATTGTGAGTCAAGGCAACAACCCGCGTTATGAAGCTATTTTTGCTATCAATTTGGGAGTTTTATACAAACAACAAGGGCTATACGCCGAAGCTTTGTCTTTAAACCGCCAAGCCGAAGCGGCATTGAACCGCCTTAGCGCTGAAGAAGCCCAACCTTACTTCATTATGTTGTACGACAATTGGGCTAATCTCTATCTTGCCCAATCGCTGTATACTGAAGCACTACTCTATGCCGAAAAAGCCCATCAGTTTATAGTCAATAAAACAGAAACTCGTGGAGAAGATTACCTCAAAAACTTACAAATCAGGGCCATCCTGTTGGCACAACAACAAAAATATGAAGAAGCGCTGGCCCTGGTTCTGGAAGCCAAACAAGTGCTGATAGCCCAAAAAGGTAAAAATAGCTTGGAGTATGGTATTTTATGCGACAACGAGGCAGGCTTATGGGTGCATTTAAAAAAACCCAACAAGGCGGCTTTGCTGTTTCAGGAAGCCGAAAGTATTATTGAGAAAGTAGTAGGCATCTGGCACAAGGACTATGGCATTGTGTGCGCCAATAGTGCCAGTTTTTATTTTTACCAGCATAAACCGGCCTAGGCCTATCAACAGTATCGCAAGCTTATCCAAAATCTGCAAAACCAAATCAAAGTCAAACTGCCGGTACTTTCTGAAACAGAACGAAAGTCATTCCTGAAAAGCATCCAGTATATTTGGGAGGAGTTTCAATTTTTTGCCTTTCAATACATTGAAAAATATCCCGAAATCGCCGGCGATTTGCTCAATCTTCAATTGACAAGAAAAGGAATTTTGTTCTACTCTACCCTACAAGTTCAACAAAAAATAGAGCAAAGCAACGATAGTTTGTTGATTCAAAAATACCAGACTTGGAAAGCACAATGTGCTACATTGGCGCAATACCTGCAAATGAGCCTCGAAGAAAAGGCAAGCCAACAGATTACTCCTGCTGTAGAGGCTGAATTACTCGCAAATACCAATTTCTTGGAAAAAGAACTAAGTCTGGCTTCCAAAGATTTTAAACTCAACTTCGCACAAGAATCTATGCAATGGCAGGATTTACAAGCATTGTTAGCAGCCAACGAAGCCTTGGTAGATATTGTCAGAATAGAATATACGGTGCCAAATACCACTCAAACGAACCAAATATATGCTACCTTGCTCTTAACAGCCAACCAAAGCTTGCCCCAGCTCATCACCCTCAACACAGAAGGCACCTTAGACACAAGATATTATACCTATTACTTGAACAAAATCAACAATCAAAACTCGGACGATTATAGTTATGGCCAATTTTGGTCTAAAATTCAAGCAAAATTACCCCCCTCTATCTCCCAAG
>DMHB01000361.1 GCA_003449595.1 Microscillaceae bacterium
ATAAATTGATAATTGCCCAAATCAACAAAGAAAAAGAAATGATATATACCCCATAAGCCCAGTAGGTACGGTACCAAGGGGGCAAAATCACAAACGTGTATTTGGCTTCTTTGCTTTGCAACTGGTACATATTTTTTGCCCTTACGTGAAAGGTATATCTGCCTTCGGGCAAATTGGTGTATTCTTTGTCGGTGCGCGATGTCCAAGCCGACCATTGGCTATCAAAACCTTCCAAATAGTATTGATACTGTATTTTGCTGTTCTCTTCATAGTCTGTAGCCACAAAATTGAACCGCAGCCCATACCCTACTTCAAAAGGTAGGTTGGGCACTTGGAAGGCATTCTGTTCGTCCAATAGCTTGAGTTGCTTGTCCACAAAATTGCCTCCAAAAACAATTGGGTCGTTGCCCGAAACTTTTTCAACGCGCCTGATCAAGACACTAAAGTTTTGCATATTTTTTTCTAACAACTCTACACTTTTGCCATTATAAAACACCAGCCCATTGGTGGTGCCAAAAAAGGCGTGGTTCGCATTGACCGGCCTGATGTACAAAATATTTTCGCCCAAAAGCTTGAAAAAAGGCTTGGTGTAGGCTTTGTATTTGCCCCCGCCTTGCTTGAGCAGCACCCCTATTTCCTTTTCTGCACTAAACCAAATATTGCCTTGGCTGTCTTCGGCCAAAAAGAAAACCCGCATAGGCTCGCTTAAATACGCATCTAAGGGATCTTTTTCAAATACATTGGTTTTTGAATTGAACCGGTAAATTCCCTTTTCAGTAGCAAATACGACTCGATTATTGACGCTAAAAACCCTGATTTTGAGGTTAGAAGGCAAGTTATGCTGCGAAGACTCAAAAAACTTATTGAAAATCAGGCTATCCAACGCATTGTTGAGCTTGAGCCGCATCACACCTTTGTCTTCGCGCGAAGTCCACAAAAAACCTTGCTCATCTTCTTGAAAAAAGCTAAACTGCTCAAAATAACCTTCAAATCCTTTCAAATTCGCCTTGAGCGACCAGTTGCCCTTTTGGCTTTCAAACGTATGTAAACCTGCCGAACTGCCTCCTATCAAATGACCCGGATATTCGCCCAAAGGACTAATGCTAATCAAACTCGATACTTCAGCATTGCGGATGGCTTTTTTACCTTTGATTTGGAACAACCCTTCCGAATGCCCAAACAGCCATTGCTCATTCACTTTGCGCACAAACCAAGATTGCCCATCGGTATTTTCGATTAGCTCGAACCGGTTCTGTTTGGTTTTTGGGTCTATGTTGAGGTTACGCGTAAATAACCCTTTGTTGGTACAAAGAAACAAGCGGTTTTCGTCTGTATCTAACTCAATGTGGTTGATACCACCTTCTATGTTGAGGCGCTCATCGAAAAATTCGAACGGAGAGTTCAACTTCAGAAAACTAATGCCGTATTCTAAAGCCATCCACAGGTTTTGCTGCTTGTCTAAGAATAAATTATAAATCGAATTATTTTGCAGGCCGCTTTCTTTGTTGTAGTTCTTAAGGATTTTGCCGTTTTTGCCCACAATAAACAACCCTTGTTGGGTCGAAGCCAGCGCATAGGTACCGTCGGGCAGGGGCAACCCGGCATATACTTGGCTTTCAACAAGGATTTTTTCATCCGGCGAGTCAAATTTTTCAATGCCATTGCCATCATACAAATACAACCCTTTGCCTCGGCTTACGATAAGCACTTTATTTTCGTCATAAGGCAGCATCGCATACACCCGCTCGCTGGCAAACAACTCGCCATCGGGCAACAGCCGCAGCCGTCCGTTTTCGTAGGTCATTAGGCCACGCTCGCGTTGGCGCACAAAATAGCGTTGGTTGACCATAAACGACACGTGGAAAGTGGTTTCAGGCTTGATAACCTGAAAATTGCCATTTTGAAGTACGAATATCTCGTTGAAAGTCTGAAAAATGACCCCTGCTTGCGTTGGGATGACCCGCCATACGTCGGCAAAATTTTGGTTAGCAGCAGGCAGTTTGCTTTTCAGCGATTGGTAAACCATTTGCCCTTTGGCATTGGCTTGCAGTAAACCCAGCTCACCGGCAGCTCCTACGTAGATGGTACCGTCTTTGTCTATCGCCAACGAGCGCACCACCGATTTATTAGGCATTTGAATCAGTCGCCAAAAGGCTCCATCAAATTCTAACACTCCTTCGTTGTTGCCAAAATACATAATGCCGCGCTTGTCTTGCAAAATCGTCCAGTTCTGAAAGTCGGCGCGGTAGTCTTTGGGCGAATAATTGCGGATGTAAGGAATCCCTTCCAAAGCATCAAAATCTTGTGCAGCCAGTGGAAAATAGAGGCCACACAACGCCTCAAATGCGCTGAAGAAGAAAAGAAAGTAGGCAAGCTTCTTCATCAAAAATCTGATTAAGTTAAAACACCAATTGATAATAGGTTCAGTTTGTAAAGTTCTTTGCAAGATAATGTTCTTTACATAATCCCTTAACAAAAGCCGTACAAAAAAATACCCTCGGCCAAAAAACCAAGGGTGTTTTACAAGAACAAGACTTAAAATACCCAAAAGGGTAGCACATCAATGGTTTAGTTTAGTTTTTAGGATGCCCAAACATCTATTAAATACCGATGTTCGAGGCTTAATTTTGTGAGCCATTGTTCTGCTTCTGAAGCACTGACGGATGTTTGCATAGTTTGGTATATCTGTAAGAAAGTTGCCCGTACTGCGGGAGCCATTTGGGCTGCATCGCCACATACGTATATTTTTGCTCCTTTTTCTATGAATTGCCAGACTGTAGTCCGGTTTTCCCAAAGTTGGTGTTGGACATAGTTTTTTTGCTCGTTGAGGCGCGAAAAAGCAGGCATTACTTGCACAACACCTTGGGCTTCCCACTGTGCCAGCTCCTCGCGATAAATATAATCTTGCTCAGGATGGCGGCAGCCAAAGAAAAGCAATGCTTCGCCCAGTTCAACGCCTTGGGCTTGTAGGGCTGCCCGCTCTTCTAAAAATCCCCGGAAGGGTGCATAGCCGGTGCCGGGCCCTATCATAAGCATAGGCACGGTAGGCTCGGCTGGTAGTCGAAACATAGACTGGGCATCTTTGACATACGCCCGCACCGTTTGGCCTGGTTTTAACCCTGCTAAGTAATTGGAACACACGCCTTTAAAAATTCCGTTGCCGGAAAAGGCCGGCTCTTCCAACACGCCTACCGTGATGGTGCAGGTTTGTAGGTTGGCCAAAGCCGACGAAGAAATAGAGAAGTAGCGCGGCTTCAAGGGTGGTAACATAGCCAAATAATCGGCAAACGAAAGCTCGCAGGCTTGGAAGGTGGTAAGCAAGTCGAAAACTGACAAGTTTTTGAGGACTACTTCTTTTTTGTAAGCCTCGTCATCGCACAAGGCTTGCAATTTTAATTTTTCCGGCGGACACTCAGTAGCGTCGGCCAGTTGTTGCACTTGTTTGCGGGTGGCAGGCTCTTGTAGTTCTACAAAATAAGTCAATAACTCGTTTACCGCCACCGGCTGATGCAAAGGTAAATGGGTTGGCACGTCTGCATTTTGGCTGATTTGCACCCAAGTATTGGTATTGATCTGAAAGCGTTGCAATATTTTTTCTACCAAGGCGGGGCTGTTTTCTGCCACTACGCCCAAATGGTCGCCGGTTTGGTAGGTGATGTCGGTTGGCAAAGCCAGACTAATATGCCTTGTTGAGCGCGTTGAAGCCCATTCTCCCAACTTGTTATGGAGTTCCCTGTTTTCGAGCACTTCAAAAGGTTGCTCGCCATAGCGGAGGGTCGGCTTAGGCGATTGGTGTTGTTCGCTTGGGGCGATGTCGCCAAGCCATTGCAGCGTAAAAAGCGAACTTGGCTTGGTATTTTGGGTGGGTTGTTGTAAACCAAACTCTTTTTGAAGCACGTGCCACAGTCCGGTTTGCCACGATTCAAATGCTTCGTCAAAATCGGCACTGGCATCGGCTTCCCCCCGAGGGAATAACCGCTTAGCTCCCAAGGTTTCTAATTTTTCATCGATAAAGCGCGGAAACTTCTGAAAAGTTTGCCATTGCGTATTTCCACATCCGAACACGGTATAAGATAGATTTTTCAGCGCATCGGCGGGCAAGGAGGCTGTTTGCAGCCACGCATCAAACTGGGCGGCATTGTCGGGCGGTGTGCCGTTGTAAGTAGAAGTTACGATGGCCAAAAATCCTTCGGTAGGCATTTGTCCCACCAAGGTATCTAAAGCAGCTACTTTGGCGCGAAAACCCAACTGGGTAGCCTGCTGTGCCAATTGAATGGCAAAATCTTCGGAAGCACCCATATTTGAGCCAAACAAAGCCCAAAATGGTGTATTGTGTTGGCCTAATGGCTGCGCAGTGGCCGTGAGTGCTACTGTGGTTGGAGTTGGTTTTGCAAATACTTTGCGTTCGTGTGGCTGCCGCTTGGCAATGCGCACCATCAAATTATCAGGCTTTAGGCTGAGGGTTTCTTTTATTTTGAACTGGTAATTATCGGGCAAAGACAACTTGTATCGTTGCAACACCAAACCCATCAGCAAAGTGGCTTCGAGCATAGCAAACTGACGGCCTATGCAGGCTCTTTGGCCGTTGCCGAAAGGCTTGAAACTATCGGGGTCGCGCTGGGCTACTTGCTCAGGCGAAAAATTTTCGGGATTAAATTGATCCGCATTTTCGCCCCACACGGCCTTGTCGCGGTGGAACTGCGGCAAAAGAACGACCAATGGCTGGCGACGGCGGATTTTGTACTTGCCTGCCAATACGGTATCTTCTTTGGGATACACACTGAAGGCGGGCGCTGTAGGCCAAAGGCGCAGGGCTTCGTATAAAACCTGCTGGATGTATTTCAAATCCATCACCTGCTGGTAATTGGGCGGCTGGTGAATGTCAGTGCCCAGTACCTCGTCCACTTCATCATAGGCTTTTTGCAAAAACTCGGGGTGCTTCATCAGGTAATAAAAAGCAAAAGAAAGCAGCCCGCTGGTGGTTTCGTGTCCGGCTATTAAAAAGGTGAGGATTTGGTGGCGGATGTTGATATCGTCTAACTTTTCGCCGGTTTCTTTGTCCACCGCGTTGAGCATCAGGCTCAGAAAATCGGCTTTGGAAGTGTATTTTTCGGGATTGGCTTTGCGCTCGCTGATAATGTCATCGACAACTTTGTTCATATAATCGACGCTTTGGCGGTAGCGTTTGTTTTTGAAAGGTCGTAGGTAAGTTTTCTGAAAGTTGAACAAATACATCCTTTCCATCGAGTCTTCCAAAGAATTGAGCATTGCCTTGATGAAAGGGTGTGGCTCGTCGGAAGCAAAGGAATTGAAACGATAATCAAACCCACACAATCCGATGGTGTCGAAAGTGAGGCGGGTCATATCGTCGGTCAGGTTGAAATATTTGTTTTCAGGGATGTTGTGCCATTTGGCCAACAGGCTTTCGGCGGTTTCGAGCATCAAAGGAAAATAGCCTTTTACAGAGCGGGTTCCCATCCCGGGCAACATAATGTTGTGGGCTTTTTGCCAATTGGGTTCACTTGTCCACGCTGTAAAAAGGCCATCTCCTACAAAATCACGCACTTCCAACAGGCCTTTCACCAAGTTTTTATCAAACCTTTGTTCATCGCACACTTCTTTGACCAAGGCAAAACTGGAAAGAACGATGATAGAATGTTTGAAAAAAAAGATTTCGCCAATGTCGCCCAACTTGTCAGCAATACGCATCACCGTTTGGGTGGGTGTATTGCTGGCTACCTGAAATAAATTTCCTACAATAGGATATTTGGGAAGGTGGGGAATCGGCAAAAAATGAGACTTGGTTGAGGCTGATTTCTCCATTCTATGTTGGAAAGGTGAAGTGTTTGTGTTTTGTTGTTGTATGCAAAGACAAAATTAGAGTATTTACTCTATTTTTTGCAAAAAGCCTCCGGTTTTTTCCAAAACATATTCACAAATGGAGTATCATATAAATATTTCTATAAATAATTTAATAATTAAGCGAAACAAAA
>DMHB01000452.1 GCA_003449595.1 Microscillaceae bacterium
TTTACTCTATTTTTTGCAAAAAGCCTCCGGTTTTTTCCAAAACATATTCACAAATGGAGTATCATATAAATATTTCTATAAATAATTGAATAATTAAGCGAAACAAAACTTTGACTTTGAAAAAATGATTACTTTTGTGGTCAATTTTCGAGTTCGAGAATTACACAAAACTTCACGTATCTTATTCAAAAGAAATTAAACTCTTTGGTACAAATGCAAGAATTAGGATTGAAACCCTCTGTTGGATTAGAAAAACAAGGCATAAAACAAGTAGCGAAGGCTTATTGGAATTTAACCCCCGCTGAGTTGGTCGAAGAAGCTATTCGCAATGGCGAAGGTGTATTGGCCGACAATGGCGCGATGATGTCGGATACCGGCAAGTTTACCGGTCGTTCGCCTAAAGACAAGTTCACGGTGAAAGATGCCAAAACTGCCGATACAGTATGGTGGGGCAATGTAAATTTTCCGATTGAACCAGATAAATTTGAAAAATTGCAAGCCAAAATGATTGCTTTTTTGGCTGATAAGAAAGTATATGTGCGCGATGCCTATGCCGGAGCGCACCAAGATTATCGCCTCAAACTACGTGTTATCAACACCTTAGCTTGGCATAATTTGTTCTGCTACAATATGTTTTTGCGCCCTTCTACGGAAGAGCATCAAAACTTTGATCCCAACTTTACCATCATTTGTATTCCTGAGTTCAAAGCCAATCCGGCTGAAGATGGTACAGCCAATGAAAATTTTGCCGTTATCAATTTTACTACCCGCACTATTCTAATTGGCGGCACCGGATATGCCGGTGAAATGAAAAAAGGCATTTTTACTGTGCTCAATTATTTATTGCCCCAAGAGTACCAAGTGCTTTCGATGCACTGCTCGGCCAATGTAGGCGAAAAAGGCGACACAGCCATTTTCTTCGGACTATCGGGCACCGGTAAAACCACCCTTTCTGCCGACCCTAACCGCCCATTGGTAGGCGACGACGAACACGGATGGGCTGGCGATACTATCTTCAACTTTGAAGGCGGTTGTTATGCCAAAGTAATTGATTTGACTTACGAAAAAGAGCCTCAAATTTGGGATGCTATCCGTTTTGGATCTATTTTAGAAAATACGCGCTTCATCCCGAACACCCGCACCCCCGATTACACCAACAAAACCGTAACAGAGAACACCCGCACCTCCTACCCTATCCATTACATCGACAATGCGTTGGATGTGTCGTTGGCCAAATCGCCCAAAAATATCTTCTTCCTAACTGCCGATGCTTTTGGGGTGTTGCCTCCTATTTCTAAACTCAGTGCCGGACAAGCCATGTATCACTTCATTTCGGGCTATACAGCCAAAGTAGCGGGTACAGAAGTGGGCGTAGTAGAGCCTCAAACCACTTTTTCTGCCTGTTTTGGAGCGGCATTCTTACCTTTGCATCCTACCAAATATGCCGAATTGTTGGGTAAGAAAATGAAAGAGCACAATGTAAACGTATGGCTTATCAACACTGGTTGGTCGGGCGGGCCTTACGGAGTAGGCGCTCGTATGAAGCTATCTTATACCCGTGCGATGATCACTGCGGCCTTGAATGGCGACTTGGACAAAGTAAGCTATACCCCACACGCTGTCTTTGGTGTACAGATGCCAAACGAATGCCCGCAAGTGCCTGCCGAAATTTTGAACCCACGCCAAACTTGGTCAGACAAAGAAGCTTATGATGCCAAAGCCAACCAATTGGCCGGAGAGTTCAATAAGAACTTTGAAAAATATGCCGAGTTTGCCAATGCTGAAATATTGGCCGGAGCGCCCAAAGCTGCCGGTGTCAATGTGTAACGTTTTGCGCCAAACAGGCTCATAGTCTATGAAGCCTTCTTGCTTGCAAGAGGGCTTTTTTTTATTCAATTTTGTAGTACGACATCCTCCACCATTCCTCTTTTGTTATGAAATTACGCATCAAAGACAACAGCATCCGGTTGCGCCTTACGCGCTCGGAAGTGCAGCAAATGTATGATACAGGCCGCGTAAGTGCCTTCACGCAGCTTACCACATCCAAACGCTTGGGCTACGAATTGGTAGCATTGGCCAACTTGCCCCACCTAACGGCAGTATTTGAAAATGACACCTTGCAGATCTCTGTGCCCGAAACATTAGTCAAAACTTGGGCATCAAGCGAAACCCAAGTGGGCTTTGAAGCAACCTGCCAAGCCGACCCACAAACCCCGCCTTTGGCCATTTTGGTTGAAAAAGATTTCAAATGCCTCAACGCCGACCGTGCCGAAGACGAAAGCGATAACTATGAGCATCCTAACCCTGCGGCGCAAAATTGTTAGTCCTACCAGATATGCAAAAAATTAGCCATCAGAAATCACTTTTTTAAAGCAATAAGGCTGTTTCATTGTGTAAATTCTATACCGCTTACACAGCTACCCACTTTGAATGAAAAAAGCCTTGCAGCTAAATAGGCGGCAAGGCTGAAAATTGAAATATATGGGTTGGCTTTATACTACTTGCACTCCTTTGAACTGTTGAATGGCCTCGCTGAGGTCTAACACACGTACTTGAGGAAAATGCTGACGCACAATGCTGGAAGCCACCGCCGAACGATAACCCGCTGCACAATGCACCACCAAGGCTTTGTCGGCGGGCACTTCGCCTAAGCGATCGCGTAGTTCTGTCAGCGGAATGTTATAACTATGTGAAAAAGGCTTGTCGGCAGCCACTTCGTCGCGGTTGCGCACATCCAACACATTGAACTGCTTAGGGTTGGCTATGAACTCGTCTAAGTTGATAAGCGCAGTTTGAATCAAACCGGTGGTGGGCAGCACCGTTGCCGCCTCGATCAGGGCTTCGTAGCCAATCTTGGCAGCCTTGGCAATCAACAAATTTAGGGCTTGCTCGCTGTCGGCGATGAGGTAAAACCGTTCGGTAGGGGCTACAATTGAACCTAACCAAGTTTCAAATTTCTTACCATCGGGTATGTTGATGGCTTGGGGCAAATGTCCGGCTTTGAAGGCATCGGGCTGGCGTGCATCTACCACCAACACATTCTCCGCCAAGGAAGCATCTTTCGGCAAACGCTTTACGGCTTTTACAGATGCCGCAAAAGCGGGAGCACCTTTTTTATTGAGATCGACATTGTAGCCAAAATACTTGGGGATGTAAGGCTGCCCGTCGAGCAGGGTTTGCACAAACTGGGCTTCGTTCATAGGTTGTAGGGCATAGTTCTCTTTGAACTCTTTGTGCAAGGAGCTGTAGCGCTCGGTGCTCAACCCTTTGCCACACAACGAACCGGCTCCGTGGGCGGGATAAACTAACAGATCTTCTTGGATGGTCAAGAAAATTTCGCGGGTGGACTGGTACATTTTTTTGGCCAATTCTTCGCGCTTGGCGGTCATATTGCCAACATTTTCGCGCAAATCGGGGCGGCCTACATCACCCACAAAAAGGGTGTCGCCGGTAAAAAGGGCGTAGTCTTTGCCTTGTTCGTTGGTAGCAAAAATGGTGATGCTATCGGGCGAGTGTCCTGGCGTATTGCGGGCATAGAGTTTAATTTTACCTAACTGAATGGCATCGTCATCGTCGAACGATTGATGGGGATATTCGGCACCGAGTAGTTTGCTGGCATAGATTGTAGCACCGGTAGTTTGATGAATTTCAAAATGGCTGCTTACAAAGTCGGCGTGGGGGTGCGTTTCAAAAACAGCTACGATGCTGGCGTTGTGTTGGGCTGCAAAGTCATAATAGGGTTGTGGGTCGCGCGCCGGGTCAACCAAAGCTACTTGGTTATCGCTTAGAATAGCATAAGAACTATGCGCTAAACCTTCGTCAAAAAACTGTTCAATCTTCATACAATTATTATTTAAGAGGTTTTCGAGATTTTAAATATTACAACA
>DMHB01000089.1 GCA_003449595.1 Microscillaceae bacterium
ATCCCGTAACTCGCGTTAAGATAACAAACAGCAAGCATAATAAATCACTCAGACAATATTTAGAAATAGAAGTAAAAAAAGACTGGCAGAGGTTGAGGTGATATTGCCAGCCATACTCCTTCCAATTGCCACAACTTGGCTTGTTTTTTCATAATCAATCTTGCTAATTCCTCACTTTCGTACACACATCCTCAAAAACAAACACAAAAAAAACGCCCGGCTAAGGGCGTTTGTATGGAGTAATGCAGTTTTTATTTTTTCTTTTGTTCTACTACCGGCTCTAAATTAATTTCTACCCTGCGGTTGTTGGCGCGTCCCGTGTCGGTTTCATTTGTATCGATGGGTTCTGATTCGCCCTTGCCTGCCGCACTGATGCGGGTGATGGCGATGCCCCCTTTCTCGGTCAAATAATCTTTTACGGCTTGCGCTCTTTTCTCCGAAAGGGTTTGGTTGTCGCTATCGGGCACTGGGCGGTTATCGGTATGCCCAATCAAAGCAATATTGGCTTTGGGGAATTTGCGGTGTACCAGTTCGATGAAATTGTCTAATACATACGCACTCGACATATCAATGATGGCGCTGTTGGGTTCAAAAACAACCTTAGTAGCCGCTTGAATAATGAGCAAGTCCTCGTCTTCGGGCTTGTCGGGACAACCCCCAAATTCAGCTTTCCCAGCCACACATGGGCAGTCGTCTTGTTTATCAGGAATGCCGTCGTTGTCGCAATCGGGGCAACCGTTGAACTTGGGCAAACCCGGATCGTTGGGGCAATCGTCGCGTTTATCAGGAATGCCATCGCCGTCGGTGTCGCCTTCGGGGCAACCCACTTTATCTACTTTTTTACCATAAGGCGTGTCAGGACAATGGTCGTTGTAGTCGGGCACTCTGTCGCCGTCGCTATCGGGGAAACAACCCGTAGCATCGACCCAAGCTTTGAGGATATAAGTATTGTCGTTTTGGGTAATGGCTACGGCTTCTTGGCGGCTGGTACGCACCTCGACGCTGTCTTCGCCCATATTGAAATAAATTTTTACCGTAGGAGGCGTGTCGATACATTTGTCGCTGATATCAGCAACTCCATCGCCATCTTTGTCGGTTTTGTAGGCTTCGGCGATGTAAATATTTTTACCGTCGCTCGTTTTCTTTTCTTTGAGTTCTTTAGACACCCTGAGTTTTTGGATAGTAGCAGCGCCAACTGAAAAAGTAGCAAAGGGTTTATAGGTATAAATAGCGACATCGTCTTCGTCCTGATATTCGCTTTGTTGTGCTTGTGCGCTTTGGTGGATGAGCGGTGTCAATAAGTAAGGCATCGCAAGTGCATACAAAATCCACAAACCGAAGCGTAGAAATGATTTCATACAAAAGTTTCTTTAAAAATACTGTGATGATTGATTGTTAAACTTACGCAAAAAACGTTCAAAAATTACACCAGTTACTCAAAAAGGCTAAGGATGAGCGGCCACCCATACCTCGCCATTCTCGAAAAACTCTTTTTTCCAAATGGGCACGGTCTGCTTCAGCGTGTCGATCAAAAACGCACAAGCTTCAAAGGCTTCTTTGCGGTGCGACGTGCTTACGGCGATCAATACGGCAATGTCGCCGGGCAAAAGTGTCCCTACACGGTGTGCAATCACGATATTATGCACCTTCCATTGTTGGCGGGCGAGTTGGGTCAAGCGTTGCATCTCTTGCAGCGCCATCGGCTCGTAGGCTTCATAAAACAATTGAACTACTTTTTGCGCATCGGTCTGGTTGCGACAGGTGCCTTTGAAACTGACCACCGCCCCCGCTGCTGGTGTGTTAGCTTCGGCCAGTAGGGCTGTTTCGTCGAGCGATAACGGGCTTATGAGCAATAAATCGGGCATTGCAAGGCAGTTTAAAATCCTAAAGCGCGTCGCACCCGCGTCAACACTTGGCTGGCCACTTGGCGGGCTTTGTTTTCGCCGGTGGCCAATTGGGCTTCCAAAGCTGCCGGATCGTCCATCAATGATTGGAATTTTTGGCGCTCGTGGGCGAATTTTTCTAACACCAAACTAAGCAGTGCATTTTTAGCGTGTCCGTAGCCAAAACCTCCGGCCAAATACTTTTCGCGCAAAGCGGCTGTTTCAATCGGCGATGCCAGCAGCGCGTACAATTTAAAAACGGTACAAGTATCCGGATCTTTAGGTGCTTCCAAAGGCGTACTATCGGTTACGATGGCCATAATATTTTTTTTCAGTTCCTTTTCAGGAAGAAAAATATCAATCGTATTGTGATAAGATTTGCTCATTTTTTGCCCATCGATGCCCGGAATAAGCATTACATTTTCATCGACTTGGGCTTTGGGAAGCACAAAAATTTCTTGGCCGTAGTAGTGGTTAAAGGCCGTAGCAATGTCGCGTGTGATTTCAAGGTGTTGCACTTGGTCTTTGCCCACAGGCACAATTTCAGCATCGTAAAGCAAAATATCGGCAGCCATCAACACCGGATAAGTGAACAAACCTGCATTGACATCGGCCAGTCTATCGGATTTGTCTTTGAACGAATGCGCATTGGCTAACATCGGGTAAGGCGTAAAACAAGATAAGTACCAAGTTAGCTCGGCTACTTCGGGTATTTTCGATTGTCGGTAAAATGTATTTTTTTCGGTATCAAACCCAAAAGCCAACCAAGCCGCCGCCACAGCCCTTATGTTTTGCTGACGAAGCTCGGCCTCTTTGATGGTAGTCAATGAATGAAAATCGGCTATGAAAAAAAAGGAGTCGTTTTGTGGACGAAGCGACAACTGTATCGCAGGAATGATGGCACCTAAGAGATTGCCTAAATGTGGTTTGCCCGAGCTTTGTATGCCGGTTAAGATTCTTGACATAATTTTGGTAAAAACTTGATGGAACTACCCTGCGCAAATTTAGGGCAATTTGTGATAAAATAACACCGCCGCCGCAAAGGGATTGCCCTCGGTAACCCAAAAATAAACCCTACCAACCACCGAGGCTGATAGGGTTCGCAGAGAGCGAGTCTTCGTCTTAAAATCTTGCACCTACCGAAATATACCAGTTTCTGCCATCGCTAGGCAAAATTCCCGGTCCCGGATAGCCACCGGCTCTTCTGGTAAAATAGCGCTCATCAGTCAGGTTGTTGATGCCGGCGCGCACATTGTAATGCTGCAAAAAGCGCCAATTGAGCGATATATCCATCACTTGGTAGCTTGGAATGAGGCCTACTACGGCTGTGCCGGGGGCTACGCGGGTGTTGGTCGCATCGGCAAAGGTTTCGCCTACGACGCTCATCTGCCAAGAAACCGAAAAACCTCCTTTTACATAGTTAGCACCAAAACGATACAAGTGGCTGGGGGCATTTTCAATTTTGTTGTTGCTCAAATTGGTCTCAACCGGTGCGTTGTTGACAATACTAACTACCCGAAAATTGCCATATTCGGCATTGATCCAAGCCATAGAAGCAAATAGGTTGATATAGCCCCAATTGGAGTTGCTGGTAAACGCAGCTATCGGCGAAAGCTCAATGTAACTTTCAATGCCGGTGGTGCGGCTATTGCCTACATTGGTGCGAAACTGAAACTGGCTGCCGTCGGGGCGGATTTGCCCTAAGGTACCGATGCGATTGTCGTATTGCAACAAAAAGGCGCTTACATCATAGGTCAAAAAGTTTTTAACCCCACCCCGAACGCCTAAATCGACATTATATCCGAAAGCATCGCGCAGGTTAGGGTCGATGACATCAGTCGTGGCCGGAGGCGTAATGTCTGAAAACAACACTGGCCGATATGCTTGCGAAAAATTGGCATACACCGTGGCTGCGTTACCCAAGTTGTATTCAGAGCCAATGCCTAAGAGTAACAAATTGCGCTGGCTGCTTTGACGCGGCATATTCAGCGGATTGCCCAAGGCATCGCGGTTAAGCTGGCCTACGCCTACGTTTTGAATGATTTCGTAGCGGATGCCAGGGGTAACATTCCACTTATCGGTGATTCTGAAGATGTTTTCGGCAAAAAAAGCGATGTTGGTGGTATAAAATTGCAAATCACGCGGATAGGCTGTTTCTTGAAGATTGAGATTGAAATCGTTGCCAGTGTCGCCACGTCCATTCTGTTTGCGCTGGGTAAATCCATAATAATACCTTACGCCGGCTGCCAAGGTATGCGCCCGTCCAAACAAGTTGTATTCAAACAAATTGCGCCATTCTGCACCAATATTTCTATACAGATCGCGATCTATTTGCCGAGGGTTGAAGGTGCCGATCGTAGTGTTCAAAGTATCGGCCACATTGATGGGGCGCACAAAGCCAATGCTGTTGCGTTCGCCGACAAGGCTAAAAACCCGCAGGCTCGATTTCCATTTATCACTGATGGTATAATCTACTTTGAGTGTAGGCAAAAGCCAAGGAGTGCTGAACCAATTGCGTGAACGCAAGCTTTGTCGTGCATTTTGAGCAAACTGGGCATCGGTCAAGCCCCCCGGTTGCTGGTTGATGTAGTTCAACCTGGAGATTTCAAAACCGATGCTTAGCCTATCGGTTACAGCATAATTAAGATTGAGATGGAGGTTTGTAATGCTGTATTCGCTGTTTTCGCGCCAGCCATCTGCCCTGCGGTGATGCACATAGGCGTAGTAGTTCAATTTGCCAACCGTGCCCCCCACTGCATTGAAGGTGCTGAATAGTCCAAAGCTGCCCACACTTTGTTGTGTTTCTACTGATATTTTGCGATTTTCAGCGCCTTTTTTCAGTACATAATTCAACAAGCCGCCAAACTGAGGGCCATATTGCAAAGAGGAAGCTCCCCGTACAATTTGAATTTTTTCGACTGCTTCCAAAGGCGGGTTGTAGTAAGCCTCGGGGTAGCCAAAAATATCGGAGCTGACATCGTAGCCATTTTGTCTTACGTTAAACTCCCAAGAGCGGTTAGGGCTGAGACCGCGCGAAGCCACCCCAATTTGCACCCCCGAGCCGTCGTTTTCCCAGATGCTGATACCGGGTGTTTTAGCAAAAACTTGGCGGGCGTTGTTTGTAACTAAGTTGGCATCGATGCCCTCCAAGCGGATAACTTCCGTTTTTTTGCCCGCAAAAATAGAAGTACCTTCTACCTCAGGCATTTTTTCCAAAGCACGGATACCTTGAGTATTTGTTATAACAACTTCTTTGAGTTGAATAACAGTTTCTTGGCTGTTAATCACCAAACGAGTTACCTGGCCACCTTTTACTGAGACTACCTGCGCGCTTAACTTCATATTCACAGCACTTGCTAATAAAATATATTCCCCTTCCGGAACACCGCTGAGGGTAAAATTACCATCTTCATTGGTTACCGTTCCACGGATAGTACCTTTGAGGTAAATATTAACACCACCAACAGCGTTACCGTTGATGTCTTCAAAACGACCTTCAATGCTACCTTTGCCGGTTGAATCTGTATCAGGCGTGATTGAAAGTGCTTGTATCTCGGGACTCCTCAAAAATAGAAGTAATGAGATAAAAATGGTTGTTACAAAAAATTGCATAATTTTTATTTAGACTAATTAAAAATAATATGACACAAAGTTACAACTCTACTTTAAATGACACCAAAAAATTAAAGTTTTTTAGTGTTATTTTTAGCCTTTACTTGAGTAAAAAACTTTTCGTTCACGAGACCAATCCTCTAAGGAGCCAACCTGGTTTTTGCCCAACTACCGTCGGTTTGTCTGTTGTAAAGTACCCTGTCGTGCAAACGGCTTGCCCTCCCCTGCCAAAACTCTACCTTTTCAGGAACTACACAGTAGCCGCCCCAGTGCGGCGGTTTAGGGATGAGCGCCTGCCCTTCAAACTGTTGTCGGTATTGGGCAAACAATGCCTCTAAAGTTTCGCGATCGGGCACGGGTTGGCTTTGCGGAGAAGCCCAAGCGCCAATTTGGCTGTCGCGGGGGCGGCTTTGAAAATAGGCGGTTGCTATGGCCTCATCTATCCAATGCACGCGGCCTTCGACACGCACTTGGCGTTCGAGAACAACCCAAAAAAAAGTAAGTGCAACGGCGGCATTTTGTGCTATCTCGCTCCCTTTGCGGCTCTGGGCATTGGTATAAAATACGAACCCTTGTGGGTTTACTTCTTTGAGCAGCACCACCCGCCCGGAGGGCAGCCCTTGGCTGTTGACGGTAGCCAAAAACATAGCCGTAGGCTCGGGTTGCTCGGCTTCGATGGCTTGGGTCATCCAAGTTTGAAACTGCAATAGCGGATCGGCAGCCAGTACCTCGGGGCTTATCTCGCCCATCTGGTATTCTTTTCTTAAATCGGCCAAAGAAATTGATTTTTGCATAAATAAAAGGACTTAGATTGAAACAAGTGTGTTAGACGATTACTTACTAAAACTAACTAAAAAAATACTAACTTTGCAAGTAAACCTTAAAACAGCATTTCTTGCTTTTTCCCAAACGCTTTGGATATGAACAACGAGAACGAAGCCTTGCACTCGGACAACGCTTGGATTGAGACCCCTAATCTTGTCAATGCTACTGAAGAAACTCCTGAAATGGAACAAGAAATTTTCCACGAAGAAGACTTTAGTACCTATACCAAGGAAGAACTTTTGCATTATTTGGAAAAGCATAAGGCAGACGTGGGATCTCGCGAACTTGCCTTGGCCTTGAAAAAAGGTAAAATTGCTTTTGACGAAATTGTACAACACGAAAGAGAAGAAGCCTTGGGCAAGTTTGTGGCAGAAGGAAATGACAAAAACGATTTTGATTTCCGCAAAGAGCCTGTGGTAGAGCAGTTTTATAAGCTACACAAAGAATTGTCTGCCAAAAGAAAGGCACATTTAATGGAGCAAGACAAGGATAAACAGCGCAACTACGAAACCAAAGTCAAACTATTGGATAACTTACGCGCCTTGGTCGATGCAGAAGAAACCAAAGGCAGTATGGCTGAATTTCAGAAAATTCAGCAAGAATGGAAAAGCGCTGGATACGTTACCCCACAACAAAACAAAACGCTTTGGGCCAATTACCACGCTTTGGTAGAGCAGTTTTACAGCAAACGAAGCATCTACTTTGAACTGAAGGAGTTAGATCGTAAGAAAAATTTAGCCCACAAAGTAGCCGTCTGCGAAAAAACGGAAGCCTTGGCGGGACAAGATTTGCCTCTCAACCAACTCCTGCGCGAACTTCAACGCCTTCACGACGATTATAAACACATAGGGCCGGTACCCAAAGAAGACCAAGAAGCCGTATGGCAACGCTTCAAAGCGGCCTCCGACCAAATTTATGACAAGAAAGATGCCTTGGTCAAACAATCGAACGTAGAACGCGAAGCCAATTTAACGCTGAAAGCAGCGCTTTGCCAAAAGATGGAAGCCTTGGCCGCTTTTCAATCCGACCGCATCACCGAGTGGAATGCTAAAACCCAAGAAGTCATCCAATTACAAAAGGAATGGGAAAAAATCCGCCTCGTTCCCCGCGATAAAATTAAGGAGGTAAGCAAGCAATTTTGGCACGCCTTTAAAACCTTTTTCGTGCGCAAAGGTGAATTTTTCAAACAAATTGATGCCGAACGCGACAACAACTTAAAACGCAAACAGGCACTTTGTGAAGAAGCAACCCAACTGACCAACTCTGAGATGCCTGCCGACGAAATAGCCCGTAAATTGATTGATTTACAAAAAACTTGGAAAGAAATAGGTTCAGTACCTCCCCGTTTTAAAAACTCAATTTTCGAGCAGTTCAAGAAAATTTGTGATGCGTTTTTTGACAAAAGACGCCAAAGCCAAAGTGCTGAAGAAAAAACTTATGAAGAGAACTTGGCTCAAAAGCAGGCTATCTGTGCCCAAATCAATGCTTTTCAACCTACTAACGAACAAAGCTGGGTCAATGTAGATGAGTTTATCGAAGCGTTCAACGCCATTGGTTTTGTGCCTATTCAAAAGAAAAAAGGGCTGCTTAAAGACTTTCAAAAAGCTTTGACAGATTTGGCAGAACGGTTTCCAGTTCAAAATGAAGAAGAAAAAGAAAGTAATAAGCTCAAAATGGAGCTGAAAATCAACAAGGAAAATCCTGCCAACAGCCGCCGCTTCGTCAACGAAGACCAAAAGCTGCGCAGCCGCATCGACCAGTTGGAAAACGACCTCAATACGCTGAACAATAACTTAGGCTTTTTTGCTGGTAACAAAAACAAGAAGAGTAACAACGATTTCTTAGACTCGGTCAACAAACAAGTAGCCGAGAAAACAGAAGAACTGGCACAACTCAAGAAAAAACTCAAGTTGCTGCGCGAGATGCAAAAAAATGCTTAGCATTGTTTGGATGCAAAAATAATATTCGTACCTTTGCCCTGCGATTTTTAAACGCAAGCCTCCTTAGCTCAGCTGGTAGAGCAACTGACTTGTAATCAGTAGGTCGCTGGTTCGATCCCGGCAGGGGGCTCTCCTCGAAACCTTCATCAAATCAATTTGGTGAAGGTTTTTTGTTGTATGGGCACAAAAAAGGCTGTTCCTTTCGGAAACAGCCCCCTTTGAAAGGATGACAACGGGTAAAAATTAGAAAGGCAAATCGTCGTCGCCTTGTGCTCCGGTATCGGCTACAAAACTGCTTGAGGCTGTACTGCCACTGTTGTATGAAGAACCACCTCCACTACCGCCCGAGGCGCTGCCCAACAAAGTCAGACTTTGCCCCAATACTTCCAAAGAAGTACGACTTTTGCCTTCTTTATCGGTGTATTCGCGGGTGCTCAGTCGGCCTTCGACAAAAACTTGTGATCCTTTTTTAAGATATTTCTCTACGATTTCTGCGGTGCGTTCCCAAAAGGCAACCCTAAACCACTCTGTTTTTTCTTCGCCATTGCCTCTTTTCTCAGTGGTTGCTAATGAAAAATTAGCTACTTTTTTACCATTTACTTCGCGCACGTCGGGGTCGTTGCCCAAGTGTCCAATGAGGGTAATTTTATTGAAACTTGCCATAGTATTGTATGTTTAAGTGGAAGTTTTGAAAAGCACAATTTACACATTAAAAAAAAATTTTTCAAGATAATTGTGAATTAATATGGGTTTAGGTAAATCGCGGGCTTCTGTTAAGCTCACCCATTGTAATCCTACATCCTCCCAAGCAGCCAATTGCTGTGTATTGGCCAACCGCACTTGAAAAAACTGGGCTTGGATACGCTGATGAGTAAGTATATGCTTATAGGAAGTAGATATTTGCAGGATTTCTCCGATGCCTTGTTGAGGTAAAAGTTGCGCCAATACGGCCTCTTCCGATGCC
>DMHB01000125.1 GCA_003449595.1 Microscillaceae bacterium
ACTGGAGTTCAGACGTGTGCTCTTCCGATCTTAAATTTTAAACTTTAGGCTTCGTCCTCTTCGTCTTCGTCGTCATAATCTTCGTCCACCTGCCACTCATCCACCAAGCGGTCGATGAATTCGGCTTCGTCTTCTTCCAAATCATCCACACCGATTACCTCACGCAAATCATTGACAATGGTGGCCAACATTTCGGTCGAAAGGTATTCGCCCAAGAGTTCGATGGTTTCTTCCATCAAGTCATCGTCGTCGGTTTCTTCATAACAATATTCCAACACCTCGGCGGCATCGTATTCGCTGCCTAAGGCTTCAAAAGTGTTGGCCATATAGTTGCTGATTTCGTCCCACTCTTCGTCGCTGGTTTCGCCGTCGGCATCGGCTGCATACAAGAAAAGCAAGGCAATGCGGTATTCCAACGGGTAGTCGCCCATCGCGTCGAGCATATCGTTGTAGTCGTCGTCCGACATATTGGCCAGTTCGCTTTCATAATCGCCCAGCACCGATTCGTCGTCGTTGCTCCAAGTATCTTCATCTACTTCAATTTCTTCAATGCGTTTGATGATCCAGCTATCGCCGTCGTTGAATTTAGGATTCATCAGGTAGCTGTAGGGAATGTAACAATAGCCTTGGTCGCCCCATTCTTCGCCCCACGAGTTGCGCACGATAAACACCTCGTCTTTGTCAGAATAACCCACACACAGCATTGCGTGGCCGCCGTGCGATGCCCTGGCAACTTCGTTTTTGGTGGGCACAGGCACCAGCCCGGGCTTGCGGTGTGTGTCGAAGGAATTGAAAGTAGAAATGCCAAAAATAATAGGATAACCCTCGGCCAAGGCTGTTTTCCAAGCGTTTAGGTCAAGCGGTACCAGCTCGGTGTCTTCAATTAAGAAATTGGCAGCTTCGGTATAAGCATCCTCGCTGGGTTCTTCGTTTACGCCTTCTTCATTGAACTGCCACGATTCTTCGGCACAAGCCCCATACTCTTTCAACCCAGTAATGGCACTTTCTACAAAAGTACCGTTGTCGTCAATTTCTCCGCTGCCATCCATGAGGCGGGCATTGTAGTAGATAAACATCCGGCTTACGTCGTAGGCTTCTGCCCCCCAATACTGTTTCAAGAGGTATTCATAAGCACCGGCAGTGGCATTGGCCACACAACTATTGGTGCTGCCTTGCGATTCGACGGGGGTCATTTGCTTGCGCAGATCGACTCTGGCGGGGAGTTTTTTACTACCCAACCGTTTGCTTTGGTATTGCTTCGTGCCCATTTTAGGCTTGCGCGCTTTGTAGCCCGAAATAACCCGCTCTTTGCCGTCCGCTTTTTTGATTTTGAATGGTTCCATTTAGATTTCTACTTATAATATTGAATGAAGAACTATGTGTTAATAACGCCAGCTTTGGGTATTGGTACCTGCCGGAGCGGTTTTTTCTAATCTTTCCAAAATTTTATTGACATACATCGTGTGGTAGCGCAGCCGCGAAATATAGTTGGGCTGGGTGTGGTCGCCGTTCCAGCAATGCTCGGCACGGTCGCCATAGTCCACCAAACCATTGTAAGGCGGGTTGGTGGTTTTGCGCAAGAAATCTTCCATCAAATACACCGCATTGTTGAGGTAGTAATTATCCATATCGCCGCAGTAGAGGTGGATTTTACCTTGCAACTTGGGCCCTAAAGTTGCCCAATCGCGCTCCAAAATGTAGCGCAGATCGTAGTTTTCGCGCCAATAATTGGCCACTTCTTTGTCGATTTCGCCGGTTAGCTTATCCCAGATAGGCTTGGGGTAGCCATCAGCGCCTACGGGCGAATAAACGGCCTGCCAAATATCCCACTGGTCGCCCGAGCGGCTTTTAGTGCCTTGCGCCAACTCGCGGTAGTTCATATCTTGCAGGGTACAGGCCAGTTGCCCCAAATAGTTGCGTTTGCCCGGGCGCAGCGTTTTTTTGAAGTCGCTTTCATAGTAGTAGGCATTTTTGTCTTTGTAAATATCGACCACCGTATAAGCGCGAAAATCGATAGGGTCGGGGCAGGCCGCAAAACAGCCGTTGAACTCGTCGGGATAGAAAATTTGTGCCGCCAAGGCTTCCCATCCGCCTGTTGAGCCGCCATACATAAACCGCGCCCAACCCTGACCGATGCCCCGAAACTGTTTTTCGATGTGCGGAATGAGTTCATAGACAATGGCATCGCCGTAAGGCCCCAAGTTGGCCGAATTGACCGCATACGAGTCATCATAAAATTGGGTAGCGTGCTGAATTTCGATGATGAGGAAGCGGGGGAAGTCTTTGCTGGTCCAGGTTTTATAAAAATTGTAGGCTTCTTGCGCCATTATTTTTTTATAGCCATAAATGCCAAATCGCTCTGAATAGTCCGAAGTATCCATATCGGGCGCGGGTGGTTCGGTGCTGAACCCACCAAAATCGTCGGGGAAGTGGCCGTGAAAGATAGCCAGCGGGTATTTTACGTCGGGGTGCTCGTCGAAGCCTTCGGGCAATAGCACGTGCGCGCCCAAGTAGATAGGCCGACCCCAAAATTGCGATAGTCTTTCGCTCTTGATTTGGATGTGTTTGATGTATTTGGTGTCGGTTGGTTGGGCAAGGGCAGGGTTTTCTTCGCTCAAGCTCAGGTTGACCACACCGGTTTGGCTGTGGCTGATGCGAATTTTTTGCGGCTGGCTATACCAATTGCCGGGCGCTATCTTGAAGTTTTGTCCTTCGCCTCGGTCCATTGGTAGTTTGACCATGTGGCCGTCGGCGCGTTGGAAGGTTTCGTAACGGTGGAACAAAGCCTGCACAAAGTATTCGCCCTCAGGCACTTGCGATAGGTCGATAACTGGGTAGCCAAAGCTGTTGGAGGCGTTGAGCACAAAAGCTTGGGCGGCAGGGTGGTTTTCTACATCGGCACCCCACATCAACTGCGTGTCGTGGTCGTCTTTTATCTGAAACCTGGGTTCGGTTTTGTTGTTATCGGCCAAAAAAATCATCATCCGTCCGTCCACCGTTGGTGGGGCTTTGTCTGCTCGAAAACTAATGCTGAATTGCAGCGAAGTGTTGTTTTGTTGGGCTATCAGCGTATTTGAAAACCCAAACAAACAAGTTAGGCTCAGTAAAATAAAAGGTAATTTAAGAGGCATACAAGAGGGGGTTAGTTTTAAGGCTCAATTTCAGAAACAAAGCCCAAAAAAGCAATTTTGTTTTTTGGAGGGGTGGGTTGCTTGGGTGGATGGGTTAGGGTAAGGCGTAGGGGAGGGGTGGAAGTTTTGGTTATTACCCAAACACTGCTTATTTTAGCGATGTGGTTGTTGGGTAATCAGAAATCATAACTAAAAATTAACCAATTATGGGACATAGAGCAAACTTTGTAATTGTGGAAAATGGTGCATACAAAATTTACTATTCTGGTAGAGGAGCTCATTATACACCCCATATTTTAGCCCAAGGGCTGGCGTTTTGCGAGCAATATTTTAAAGAATTTACTGAAGAAAGTGTTCTGATGGATAATGCTTGGGGCGAAGGTGGGGTTTTGATAGATAAAGACAAAAAAAATGCGCTGGTTTTTGGCGGCGGCTGGGAATTTCATAATACACCTGCTTTGCAAAGACTCTATTGTAAGCGCGTGGTGCAATTATGGCCTAACTGGACGATTCGCTGGTGCGATCAAGGAGCTGTAGATTTTGCAGAATACTTGGGTATTATGGAAGATAGTATTTTGGCTGAGGGTCGTGAGCCTGATTTTTTAGAATTAAATGATTTTAATCGTCAAAGATTATTGGAAATGAGAGATGACATGCCACAATGTGAGGTTATTACCCTTATAAAAGATGGTATTGTAAATGATTATTCATTAGACTGGGGTTTTGATGGGATGATGATGTTGATTCAAGAAAGTGAAAACCTGATTCACCAGATGCCCGAACAGCTGAAAATAAAAAAATGGAAAAACGAAGTTGAAGTTACCAACTGTTTGTTGGCTGATTATGACACTAAAAAA
>DMHB01000311.1 GCA_003449595.1 Microscillaceae bacterium
ACAAAGATGCTTTTGAATTTGAAAGTTGGATAGTGCAACAGTTTGGCGCAACTCCAAATACTAAACAGCGTGGCGATTTGGGGCTTGACGGAACAACCAAAGAAAATACGCCTATACAAGTAAAACGCTCTGACAACATCGGCAGAAACGTGATTGACAACTTTCTTTCAGCCGTTCAGCGAAGCGACAAAAAACTATTTGAAAAAAACAAAGCAGAGGGCAAGCCCATTGGTTTTATCATTGCTTTTTCGTTTGGCAAAGGAGCTATCCAAGAAGTGGCACGCTTGAAAAACCAAGAAAACCTCATCATCAAGTTGGTTACCGTCGAAGAGATTGTGCCGATTGCCAGAAAACCAAGCCTGGCCGTAACAGTAAACGACATTGGAAAAGATACAAAAGGGTTGCGCGAAATTGAATTTGTAGCGATAGGGCAAAGTAGTGCAGGCATTGAGTTTTATGCTTGGGACTTTGATTTCAAGGCTGAAAAAGGCTTCAAACCGCAAGTGCTAATCGACAAAGAAGGAAAGCAAGCTTATAAGTTCAAGGCAGGCTTGCACCACGTAGCCGTAAAAATAGTGGACAATGACGGGCTTGACAATGTGGAAATTATCAAGCTAAAAGTAAACGGAACGATTGAACGGGCGTAACTCACCGCTCCGCCCTTTTCAAGAAAAAATCGGCCAGTGCCGAGATGGTGGCTTTGTCCCAGCCTTGGCCTTGTGCCAATTGTTGGGCCAGCAAGATGTTTTCTTTTTGTAGGCTGGTAAACAATTCATAAATCTTCTCGAAGTTGGGCAAGGGCTGCTCAGGCACAAATTGGCTCATCGGCTGCGAAACGTCTCGGTTGTAGGCTTTGAACCAAGGCAAGTTGGTAATGGGGTTGTAATGAATGTCGAACTCGAAGGTGTCGAAAATGGGCAAATCGCGCAAAGCGCTTACCTCGGCCACAAAATTATACTTGAGATTTACATAAGTGAGCTGGGGCAGCGTGGCCAAAGCGTCCACTTGGCTGATACGGTTTTTAGAAGCATACAATTCTTTGAGTTGAGCCAAACCAGCCAAAGGGGCAAGGCTACGGATGCGGTTGTTGGCAATGAAAAGCCGTTCCAATTGGTGGAGCGTTTCGAGTCCGGTCAACTCTTGTATCCCATTGTTGTTGAGATTCAGAAACTGCAAGGCTTTCAGATGGCTCAATGGCGCACAATCTTGTATTTGGTTCACCGACAGGTTTAATTCCCTCAGCTTGCCCAGGTGACGGAGCGGGCTAATGTCTTCGAGTTTGTTGTCGGTCAAATCCAACATTTCGAGCTGGCCGAGCGAAGCCAGCGGGCTAAGGTCTTGTAGCTGGTTGCCTTCGGCATAAAATTTTTCAAGGTTTTTGAGGTGTCGGATGGGGCTTAGGTCTTTAATTTCAAATTCTTGCAAATAACCCCCGCTGCAATCCAAATGCCGAAGCGAGGTCGGCAAACCTTCGGGAAGCACCCGCAGGCCATTGGGTGTTTCTTTGAGGTCGCCCTCTAAGTTGGTGAAACTCAGCGTTTCGAGCCAAGTATATTCACTCAGTTGTTGCAAAGGTGGTTCGTCGCCCACTAAGCCCAGGTTAGAGAGCGTTAGGGTTTTGTGTTGCTGCTTTTTGTTTTCCTGAAGGAGACTAAGCAGTATTTGCTGTGTATGCTTCGTAGCTTTCTTTTTCACAAAATAGGGATAATCAATGGTTGCTAATTATTTTTGGAAGGCTGATGCCGTACGCTAGGCGTTAAACATAAACACGCAAGCTGATATTTTGTGTATTTCGATCGCAAAAATTACTATTTTTAGCTTTTCATTTTTTCATCATTATGCAAAGAGAAATAAAATCTGCCTCTGGCCTTACCAAACAAACAAGCCAATGGTTTGCCGGCTTGCAAGATAGCATTTGCCAAGCCTTGGAGCGCATCGACGGCAAGGCGAAGTTTAAAGAAGACACTTGGGAGCGCCCGGGTGGGGGAGGTGGTCGTAGCCGAATTTTGGAGCAAGGCGCTATCATCGAAAAAGGCGGGGTCAATTTCTCGGCGGTTTTTGGCGAAGTTTCAGAAAAAATGCAGGAGAAAATGGGTTTTCCGAAAGCGCATTTTTTTGCTACCGGCGTTTCTATTGTGCTGCATCCGCAAAACCCTTGGATGCCCATCATCCATATGAATGTGCGCTATTTTGACCTTTCTATTGGCAAAGCTTGGTTTGGCGGCGGTATAGATCTCACGCCTCATTATGTGGCCGAAGAAGATGCACGTTTTTTTCACCAACACCTCAAGCAGGTTTGCGACAAGCACGACAAAAGCTATTACCCTGAGTTCAAGCAATGGGCCGACGATTATTTTTATATTCCTCACCGACAAGAAACCCGCGGCATTGGCGGTATTTTCTTCGATCGGCTACAGCCCGATGCAAAACATAGTTGGGACGATTGCTGGGCTTTTGTGCAAGCCGTCGGCGAGGCTTTTGTACCGGCTTATGCGCATTTTGCCCATCAATACAGTCAAAAATCCTTTACAGAAGCCCAAAAACAGTGGCAATGGCTGCGTAGAGGGCGCTATGTTGAGTTTAACTTAGTGTATGACCAAGGCACCAAATTTGGCTTAGAAACCGACGGGCGCATCGAATCAATCTTGATGAGCTTGCCGCAGTTTGCCTCGTGGCAATATAACCACCAGCCTTCAGCAGGATCGCCAGAGGCCAAAACCCTACAAATGCTCAAAAAAGGAATCAATTGGGCAGTATAACTCCAAAAAATATTGTTTTTGAAATTGTAAATAATTATGGAATCAATTCTTCAATTAGACCAACGTATCTTCCTGTTTTTCAATGGCTTACACGTCGATTGGCTCGATCCGATAATGATTTGGGCAAGCAATGAAATTGTTTGGTATCCGGCATACGCACTGATCATTTGGCTAATCTTCCGAACCTACCAAAATTGGCGATTGAGTGCGCTTACGGTGGTGCTCATCATTTTGGCGGTTATCAGTGCCGATAGTTTCACTTCTAAGGTGATGAAGCCTTATTTCAAACGCCCACGCCCCACCCACGAACTGGCCATCAAAGACCAAGTGCATACCGTGTATGGCTACCGAGGGGGACAATATGGTTTTGCTTCGTCGCACGCGGCCAATACTTTTGCTTTCGCGATGTTGGCTTGGTTGCTTTTCAGGGGCTATTGGCGCTATGCGGGCTGGTTTTTCGCTTGGGCGATAGCCATAGCCTACACCCGGATGTATCTGGGCGTTCATTATCCGCTCGATTTAGCCACAGGAGCTTTGGTAGGGGTTTTGTTTGCCTTGCTGTATTACCAGTTGATTTTATGGCTCAGGCATCGATTACAGTTGCAGGCGGCGGGGTGAAATAATCAAAATATTTGTTGATTTTATAAAAAGGAGGAAGGCTTATGACTATTATTACACTATTTATGGTTATACTGACAGGTTCTGTAATCATATTGACTCGGAAAGAAAAAGAGCGCCAAGAGTAATTTTCTTTTGTTAGTATAACCAATAAGAATTATTTATCAATTTTATGGAACTTCAGTCAAAGCA
>DMHB01000428.1 GCA_003449595.1 Microscillaceae bacterium
TAACAATATTTCCTATGTCTTCTACCGAGGTGGCCAGACCAATGCCACGAATGGTGAATGCTTTACCATCTTTTTCTACATAGGCACCACCTGTGTTGCTATTTCCCTGCGCTAAAGCGTCATAAAGTTCTTCTACTGTAACCCCAAGCGATTTCATACGGTCTAACCTGATTTTAGCTTGGTATTCTTTTTTGAAACCTCCAAAGCTACTTACATCGGCCACACCGGGGACGCTTAACAGTTGTTTGCGCACCAACCAATCTTGCATCGTCCTGATTTCCATCAAAGAAAATGAAGAATCGGCAGGGTTGCGGGGCTTGATGATGTAATAAAAAATTTCGCCCAAACCGGTAGTTAAAGGCCCCATTTCAGGCTTGCCTAATTCTGCCGGAATTTCACTTTTGACACTTTCCAAGCGTTCAAAAATTTGCTGTCTTGCCCAATACACATCAGTTTGATCGTTGAAAATAACTTTGACAACCGAAAGCCCAAATTTGGAGATGGAACGTACTTCTACCAAGCCGGGTATGTTCGACATCGCCATTTCGATGGGAGCGGTGATAAACCGTTCTACTTCTAAGGGTGCCAAACTGGGGCTAAGGGTGAGTATATCGACTTGGTTGCTGGTAACATCGGGTACAGCATCTACAGGCAAAGTGTAAAGTGAATAGCCACCCCAAGCCAGCAAAATACCCATAAAGGCAGCAATTAGTAGTGGTTTGCGAACACTGAGCGCAATGATTTTATCTATCATAATGAGCTAAACTAAGCATAAAAATACCATAGCCTTGCGCTAAGGTTGTTTCAATAATTTGAATAAATAGGGCGATGCCTCTAAAAAAGAGGAAAAAAATGCTTGACAAGTAAATATTTCATGCAAAGATATACACTAAATCCTGTAAACTCATAAGGTATGAAGTTGTTTGGTTTGCGAGGTGAGTAACATTAGAACTGAACGGCTGCCGAAACCAATGCAAAATAGTCTTTGTTGGTAGGCAGGTTGTCTGCATCTCGAAATACTGCGTCTTTATTCCAACCATATCGTCCTTCAGTACGGAAGGTAATTTGGGGAAGTGGTAAGTACTCAAAAGTCAAAGTAAAGCTGTCCGATTGCCAACCATTAGGACTATGGGTAGTTAGTTCGGGAATGAGTCCTTGCGGGTCATACACCCGATCCCAACGAGCTGCCACCCCCCAATGCGCTGCTAAGGCATATCGGATGGAAAGGGCAGGGGCATAAAAACTTATGGTTTGCATTTCACCTCCGTTTTTGATGGTTTTTCTTTGCTCCCAACCAAAATCAAGCATAGGAGCCACAATCCATCGGTTGCCCAGATAAAGCTTCGCAAATATATTGTGATACAGCCGCCAAGCGCTTTTACCACCCACTTGTCCTTCATCTCCAAAGTAAATGCCCCAGTTCAAAAACATATTTTTCGGTGCATCATATTGTAGTAACAAAGCAAAACCAGGGTTTCCATTCCCATTTCTAATTTCTTGCCAGCCATTCAGCACCATTGCTCGCATACTTAGCCGTTCAGTAAAATTATATCCCAATCGTACCCCCATTTCATAATCAGGTGCAAAATCGGCAATGTAAGCCCTTGTTGCGTGCAGGTTTTCTTTGAGAATAAGAATTTCAAAGCCAAAAAGAGAGGGGAATATCCCGGCCTCTACATTGAACTTATCGCTAAATTGATAGTAAATACTCGCTTCTCGGACATACCGCAAACTTTGTAGTTCCTCTGCATAAAGCGACTCGACAATATGACCAGCGTGTAAGGCAAATCTCGCCCTTAGTTTGTCGCTATACTGATAACTTATCTGAAAATAGCTATAGGGCATTGAAAACTGATTAGCATACAGTGGAAAACTGGTATAATCGCGCTTGCCGTGTACTAAAATAGTATCTCCCAGATCGTTGATTTGTGGCGCTGTGCCGGTTTGTCCCCAGACATACGCTATGTCAACGTAGCCATTGATCTGGATTTTTGATTTTTCGTTTTCTGTCAGCTTATTTTGTTGTTTTGTAGTATCTATTATTGCAGTATGATGATCGCTGCCTTTTTGTGCTTTCACAATGCCCATCGACCACCAAAATAGGGCAAGCAGCCCAACTGCTTGTTGGATAAATTTCATGGGTTTGAATCAGTTTAAATCCACCAATAAATAAAGTATTGTGGCACACAACCAACCCGAGGCTTTGCTCAAAAGCACGGCTTCAAAATTGTATGCAGTAAGTTGGTGGAGATTTAGAAAACCGAGAGCAGGGCTAAATAATGATAATACTTAGCAAGATAATGTTGAGCGGTATTATCAGCTTTCAAAAAGTTTGAAAGCTTTAGTTGATGATGATCAAAGCCATCAAAAAAGGTAGGCAGGATGCAGAAGCCAAATCCAAGTGAAATTTGACACCAGTGGAATGAATTACGCAAGGATGCTTGCTCTAAAGGCAGTGTTTTGGCTTCTACTTGGGTAGATTGAAAGCCTATATTTTGCGCTTCTAAGGCTTGTTGGCCATTGTGGCTATCCAGTAAGTAAGCTTGATGTATGCCAATGCCTATTTGCAAAATCAAGCTAAATGCCAATAGCAAGGCGGTCAAACTATGTTGGACAGTGGTGAGACAGGAATTACGTATGCTTGTGCTGAATTTCAAGAAACTTGCTATTTTAACATTGCAAAATTAATGGTCGTCCTATCATTGGGGGGATGTTGGCTCAAAAGTTCAGTAGAATTCAAGGCAGGCTTTGATTAAATAATAATTTATAGATATTTATTTGCATTTTTTTGAGATATAA
>DMHB01000162.1 GCA_003449595.1 Microscillaceae bacterium
GAGGCCATTTGATTTGCTGAGGTCTCGAGGTATCATGTGCCCGAACTGAAAGGATAGATCGATTTAATGCTGGTGCACTTTCAGGGTAAATATTTCATCAACAACTTGGTTTTCTATAAAGGAACTCAAAAATACGGCACTGAATATTTTACCAATTTGAAAGCATATATCGATTATGTGCCTTTCCAGTTGTTAGGCTATTGTGAAGCCACCACCGAACTCGACAGCACGATCGAAACCAGTACCATTTTCAAAATAGCGCCTAAATAGAACCCCCATCGGTTGCACACAAGTATGCCCCATTGATTGAGGAGTTTGTAGAGATTGTATGTATTTCCTATTTTGCGGCCATAACCTGCAACAAGGGCTACATAATGCCTCCGAAGTGTAATCTATTATCAGCCGAAAGAAGGGGGCTATCCACCAATGAAGGACAGTTATACCAACCTGCGTTATCTCCGGCAATCTCAAGCATATAATCTATAACCTGCTATATCCTATTTTTAGCAGAAATTACGTTATCAGTTCATTAGTTTCAACGGCATACAATACCTATGGAAGCACAAAAAAAACGCTCATGGTCGAAAGCTTTGCTGGGCTTTTGCTTATGGTTAGGCATTTCAACCGGTTTCGCACAAACTTTTCCTGAAAACCCCGACGATTTTATTACTCATATTCAAACATTTCTGACCAATACAAATAACGATCGGGCCATATTGGTAGCTGAAAGTTTTAGTGGTGTGTGGGGCGGCATTTCCCTCGAAAGGCAGACCCGCATTATCCAGATATGTAAAGCGATGTCGAAAAGAGGAGGAAAACCCTCACAAGAGTTTGCAGCCTTTTTTTCGGCCTTGGCCAGTGGCATAAGCCAAAATAGCCTAAACGAAGACCAGTTCGACAACCTGTTGTATGCTACCGAAGAAATGCTGAAAATGTATCAAGGCATTGTATTGACCCATTATTTTCAGCGCTTAGATAGTTTTTTTAGCTCTCAAGCCATTTTTTATAGTCCTACCAACCGGATGTACCTCATAGGAGGCACTTACAGCATCGATTTCATTACAGTAGATATGGCCGATGCTGAAAATGGATTACTCGCCGACACCACAGGCTTGCAAACCGAGATACCGTATGAATGGCGTGGGGCTGTGTTCCGGTTCAATGGGGTAGATGTGATGATGGCTTCTACTTTCGACTCGCTACAATTGCGAAGCACTTCGGGGGTTTATCTGATGGCACAAGATATTTTCATCGGCAATGGTGGCAATGTGGATTGGGCTAATATTTATGTGTTCAATAAAGTAAAAAACGACTTGGGCGAAACAATCTTAGAGGTAAAAAAAGAATATGAAGATTTTGCCGAAGGAACAGCCACTTGCGATATTTATACCTATCTCATACAAGCGCCCCGAGGAAGAATCCGTTCCAACACTGCTACCTTGGTATATGGGCCTTATTTCAGTGGGTCAACACACGGAAAATTTGAGCATATCTCGGTACAAAGACGGGGTAGTAAGGCCAACCCTATAGCTGACTACCCTAAGTTTGAGTCGTTCGACGAAGTACACTTAGATAATTTAGGCGACAAAGTATTTTACCAAGGGGGCTTTACCCTGCAAGGTCGGCAAGGATTTGGCACCCCTACCGGGAAAAAGTGGGGCACTTTTGGGGCTAAGCGTGCAGGAGAGCAGGCCATTTTTAATGTGCGTAGTAAAAAATTTGCTATCAATGACTCAACCGTTACTTGCGACAATTCTAAGTTTTCGATTTATTTGGGTGGTGGCAAAGATTCAATCTACCACACTTCTGTGGATATGATCTACAAAAAACAAACTTCGGAAATCGAAATGATTCGCAGCAGGTTTGGCACCAGAAAACATACTCCCTTCATCAATACCCACCACAAATACTACATTGATGCCGATATTATGCGCTATAATCTAAGCGCCGATAGCTTGGATATGTATATGAATACCATCACCGACTCCTTGTTGTCGGTCAATTTTGAATCATTTGGTTTTTTTGACTTAGAGCGGTTTGAAACCTTGGCTGGCACTTATGGTTTTCATCCGATTAAGTTGTTGGATCGGTACAAAAAAGGACGTGATACAACCGCCTTTTCTGTGCGGGAATTGGCCTCCTATTATCAAAAAAGCGAAAACGAAATACGCGGAATGGCACTCGATTTGATGCGCATAGGCTATGCCGATTATGACGAGACCAACGATATGGTCATTGTAACCCCCCGCACTTTGCACGCCGTAAAAGCTGAAAACTTTCAACTGACTGCCGAAAATGTAAATGCCGAAAATTTAGAAGAATATCGCGAAGGACTACCGATTTATCCTGAACACTTGCGCTACCGGAACGCAACGGATCAAATCCGCTACAACGAGTATGATTATGACGATATTTTTATACGCTCGTTTGCCGGAAAAGATAAACGACCCAATGCCAGCATGAACCTCTACCAAAATGAACTCATCATCCGAGGCATCGACTCATTTGCGGTCAGCAAAAACCTGAATGTGTTTATTCGCCCCAAGGGCAACAAAGAAATTCACGTCTTTGAAGGCATACAAGGAGGCCACATTTATATGCCAGCCAGCCAAGTAGATGTAGGAAATATTACGTTTGTGGGAAAGGAGTTTTTCCTTAACTACGACGATTTTGTGCTGGATATGCCTTTGATTGAAAATATGTTTTTTATCGTTCGCGACAGCACCGGCCAACCCCGCCGCGACAGCACCGGCCAAGTGATGCGCTATGGGGCTGAAATCAAGTTTGGCGATGCCGGTACGATGGCCATCAACGACCACAACAATAAATCGGGGCTTAAGCAGGGCACCGTTTCCAGCTATGAGGCCGGGGCTTTGGTAGAACACGAAGGCGATTTTTATGCCTCCTATCCCAAAGTAGATATTCCGGAAGGGGGGTATGTCAACTTCAACACGCCCATCCGTGCCGGTAATTCGTATGACTCCTCCAGGGTGCAGTTTAGAATGCCTACCATCAAGTTAGATAGTTTATACCTCAAAGACCCTGTTTTCCCGGGAATTTTTAACTCCAATATCTTTCATCCGTTCAACGAAAAACTCATCGGTTTGCCCGATGGCACTATGGGTTTTATTCATAGCCCTACCACCCCAACTTATACTTTATATCCCGATTTATCGATTGCCTCGACTGAAGCAGGTCGCGAACTGGCTCCTGAAGAAGCCACCATTTACCCCGCCGAAAGTCCTGTAAAAGGCGCTGTGTTGGACTTTAAAGGAAATAAGCTGTTTATGAACAAAAAAGGGCTTTTTTGTAGAGGCGAAATCAGTTATTTGACCACCACCATCAATACCGACTATCGCTATTTGTTTACACCTGATTATGTCAGTGCCGACACGGTGAGTTTTGTAACCAAAGAAGGTCCCGCCGGCGAAGGCAGTTTCCCTGAAGCTTTTGGAGCAGACAACAAGATGCTTTGGTATGCCCAATTGGACAGCCTATTGCTCAACAACAGCGGGCCGCTTGAAAACCTATTGCCCGACGAGAACTACGAAGAAAACTATAAAAAAATGCTGATCACTTTGTATGGCTCTACCACACCGGTAGCCTTCAAAGGAACGGCTATTATTCAGAAAGAAGGTTTTTATGGAGATGGGCAAGCCATCCGGCGCGATTTTGAAATATTCTCTTTGGACTCACAAAAACCAATCATATTTGAACCAGCGCAAATTGAGTCGCAAGCCGTCGAATTTAAAATATACTCTGTTGAGCGCGACCCCTACAACCCCGACCCCGGTTTTTACAATAGCAACCCACCACTGCTACAAGGTAACTACGTGGACGTAATCTTTGACCTTATAACCGGTAGTGCTTTTGCACAAGCCAACGAAGCCGTGCGCGGAGTCGATTATATTGCTTTTGAATATCCCTTTGCCCAATATAAAACCAACATCCAGACGGCTACTTATGACGCACAACGCAAGCAGATTTCGATGCAAGGCGATGAAACATCTGTGTTCAGCGAAACCAAATTCGGCGCCGGCTCTTATGACCAACGCGACCTTAGTTTCAAGGGAACTGAAGCCTACTACGACATCAATAATTTGGTGCTCGAAATCAAAGGTGTGCCCGAGGTGCGCTCGGCAGATGCCAGCATCATCCCCGACTCCAACAAGGTGCGTATCTTGGCAGGAGCCAATATGGATACACTTTACAATGCAAAATTGACCATTGATACCTTAGGCCGCTACCATAGCCTAACCGACGGCACTATTAAAATCAATAACCGGATTGAGTTTTCCGGCGATGCTACCTACCGTTTTGTCAATGTAAACAGTGATACCTTTAAGATCAAATTCAACGATTTCGTATTGGCACGCGAAGACACCCTACGCGACGTACAATCGCTTAAATACCAAGCTGTAAAAGAAAGCAAGGAAAAGAAAAATGAACTGCTGAGCGACAACGAATTGACAGAATCCCAAAAAGAAAAATTGGCCAAGAAACAAGCGCTCGATGCTCAAAAAGAAGAAGAACGGCAGGCATCACAAAGAAATAAAACCGACGATGGAGGAAAAGGGAAGAAAGATAAAAACCTTGTTTCTGCCGACGATTTGCGTAAACGAATGCTCTTGACCGATCGGTTTGTAACCGTAGCCACAGGGCCTGTCGATGAGAAAGACAATTTCTATATCACGACCAATATCTTGTTCAAGGGTGATGTAATTATGTACGGAAACAAGAAAAACCTTTCGGTGAATGGATACATCAAAATGGACTTGCGCAGTGGCAAAGGTTTCGATAGTTGGATTCCTTACCGCCGTTCGGCCAGCGATGCGCTCTTAGATATTCCAGAAAAATTTGAAGTAGATAACCAGATCATCACTTCAGGGCTTCATTTCTCTACCAATAGTTATGAGCCTTATGCGTCTTTCTTTTCGCCTAAGCGCAACAAAGCTGATGATGACGTGTTTTTGGCCAGTGGCGAAGTTTCAGTAGATGATAAAACCAAAGAATTTACCATCGTATCCTCTGACAAACGGATGGGGCGCACCATTACCGGCAACAAACTTACTTTCAACGATAGGGACGGAACGATTGAATGTACAGGGAAGTTTAACTTCTTCAACAAGCCTTATAGCGATTATTTACAAATGGCGGGCGATGCTGAAATCTCAAGCAATGATCAGATTTATTTATTTAATGCACTGATGATGTGCAAGTTCCCCATACCTGCTAAGTCAGGAGTAACGATGGCCAGCAGCATTGCTGCCCAAAACAGTGATAAGGTGAATTTGGATATCAAACTCGATAAAACTTCTGCCCTTACACAACGCATTGGCGAGGTAATAGGCGAGAAAGACATCAAGAAATATTTTGACAATAAGAAAGCCGGCAAAATTACAGAAGCATCTTCCGACTTGGCGCAGTCGTTTGTGCTTTCTTCGGTTGACCTAACCTACAACGCCGAGTTTAACGCTTACTACAGCACCGGAAAATTAAAGCTGTTTAGTGTGTTCGATAAAATATTGAATATCGAAGTACCCGGATTTGTAGAAATTCGCAAAAACCCTTCAGAAGCAGGTTATACAGTATATTTTGAAAGTGGTAGCGATTGGTACTATTTCGATATTACCAAAAACATTCTTTCGATGGGGTCTTCCAACACGGCAATTATGGCCGGTATCAAAGAAACCAAGAACCCCAAAGAAGACGAAATTTCCATCAAGTTGGCTGGTATTGCTGAAAAGGAAATCTTCACCAGCAAGTATGAAGCTTTCTATGGAAGCTTGCCCCCGGTAAAAATCAAGAAGGGGGATGAAAAAATCATCGAGGACGACAAAACAAAACCTAAGAAAGACGACAAGAAAAAAGACGAAGACGACAAATAATAGGCTTACTTGAAGACAATCTTAGGTATAATTTGTTGCCACATTGCTCAAAGAGGCTTGCTTGCAGGCGGGCAAACTAAATAGGTTGCTTTGCTGTTATGAACAATTATTAGTCTTCATGGCTCAAAGCACTTATCGAAATCTTGCCCCTCATTTTTGAATAACTTTCAATTATCCGTATCTTGCAAAAACATTTGCAACAAACTAACACACGCAAATTTAACCATCATCATAAATAATGGATATAGTAATCATTCTTTTAGCTGCGGTTTTGGCCTATATGTTAGGCTCTATTCCTACAGCTGTTTGGTTTGGTAAGTATTATTATAGCATCGATGTGCGCGATTACGGCAGTGGTAACTCCGGAGCAACCAATACTTTCCGTGTATTAGGAAAGAAAGCAGGCATCATTGTTATGAGCATCGATATCCTCAAAGGATTCTTGGCCACTTCGTTGGCTACCGTATTAGCCGCTTATAACATCGTTTCATACGACGAATTCATTTTGTATAAACTGATATTTTATAAGCTGATTTTTGGATTTTTAGCCGTTTTGGGTCACATTTTCCCCTTCTACGAAAACTTCAAAGGAGGCAAAGGGGTGGCTACCCTCTTGGGAATGATGTTGGCCGTCGATGCAACCATCACCATCATTTGCTTAGGCGTATTCGTATTGGTACTCTTTTTATCGAAATACGTGTCCTTGGGTTCTTTATTAGCCACTTTGGCATTCCCGTTATTATTATTCATTCCTCGCTTCAAACCCGACGACCCTGTGTTGATTGTATTTGGATTTCTGATGTTTATTGTGGTAGCCATCACCCACCAGAAAAACATAGGTCGGTTGCTGCAAGGAGAAGAAAGTAGGGTAAATATTCGCCTGCGTCGCAAAAGATAGAATATAGCTTTCAGTAGCGTAAAAGGTTCTAAGATTCATACTCTTAGAGCCTTTTTAATTGTATATTTGGCCATTCAAATTCACCATTCTTAGTTATTTGCTTCTTATGTTACAGACCTATATTGAACAACATAAACAACGCTTTGTTGAAGAACTTTTAGAACTTCTGCGCATACCCTCGGTAAGTGCCGACAGCAACCACAAAGCTGATGTAGCCCGCGCCGCGCAGTATATTCACGATAAACTAAAACAAGCCGGTGCCGACAAAGTAGAAATATGTCCTACCGAAGGCCATCCCATTGTTTTTGCCGAAAAAATTATCAATCCCTCCTTGCCCACTGTGTTGGTTTATGGGCATTATGACGTACAGCCTCCCGACCCGCTCAACTTGTGGGTTTCTCCTGCTTTCGAGCCGGTCATCAAAAAACAAGTAAACGATCAAGCTGTCAGTGTGGCGCAAGCCGTAGAACAATTGCAAGCTGGCTATAAAATTTTTGCTCGGGGTGCTTGCGACGACAAAGGGCAGGTGTATATGCACATCAAAGCCTTCGAGGCAATGGTAGCCAACAATGCGCTGCCCTGCAATGTGAAATTTATGATTGAAGGCGAAGAAGAAGTGGGTTCTGACCACTTAGGTACTTTCATCAAAGACAACAAAGCCAAACTAAAAGCAGATGTGATTCTGGTGTCTGATACAGCCATTATTGCTAATGATACCCCTTCTATCGATGTGGGCCTGCGTGGGCTAAGCTATTTAGAAGTAGAAGTAACCGGTGCTAACCGCGATTTGCATTCAGGTACATATGGCGGAGCAGTAGCCAACCCAATCAATGTTTTGTGCCAGATGATTGCCTCCTTGAAAGATGCCAATCACCATATTACCATTCCTCATTTTTATGACGATGTGATCGAGTTAAGCCAAGCCGAACGCCAAG
>DMHB01000210.1 GCA_003449595.1 Microscillaceae bacterium
TCTAAAAGTCCCTGATTCGCACCCAGTGGAATGCTCCACCCGGCCAAAATATTGGCATAGCCCCATATACTAAGGCCTAATTCAACTAACAGACGGGTATCTGTGCGACGTTCTTTCATATAGGTCGCCACGCAAGAGCGTACTCCCCAACCTAGAAAGTTAGCCTCTATTCCTATTTTAGGAGCGTGAATTTTATCAAAATCACTTTCAACCCCAAGGCTAAATGCTTTATATCCTAAAGCTCCGGTGGGGGAGTTGTTATCAGTATTCCTTTTCTTTACAAACCCTATCAATAAAGAAGCCTCTCTAAAAAAAGTATTTTCTTTTCCTTTTGAAGGAGTTTGCCAAGCCCAGCCAATTTTTGGGGCTATAATCCACTTATACTTGGTAGGTAGTAATTGGTTAGGATAATATTTTTTTAAATACCCACTTTTATTGTGCTTTACTACTTTTTCATCATCATCGTCGTCATCATCTACTTGAGCAAAGGCTTGGTAAGTGAAAGCAGCCATAGAAAAAATCAAAAATAGTTTCAATAGTTTCATGGTGATGATTCAACTAAGTTTGACAAATACTAAAGCAACACTGTGTTGGTTAATAATAAAAAAGAAGATAATCAACTAATTCGACAAAGCAGGTACCTATCCATAAATACTTAAAAACCTGCTTGTTTAGATTAAATTTACACCAAATTTTTTTATAAGCTGATAGCTTTATGAAAACCCTAAGCCAAATTTGAAAAATAACTATTACCAAAACACCAAATTGCTGCTTAGCGATAGCCTGAACTGCCCCACTTCTTCTAAAAGTCCCTGATTCGCACCCAGCGGAATACTCCAACCAGCCAAAAAATTGGCATGCCCCCAAAGACTGATACCCATCTCGATTAACAAGCGGGCATCGGTGCGGGCTTCTTTGGTGTACCAAAGCACACTGCTACGCATTCCCAACCATAGGAAATTAAATTCTGCCCCAATTTTAGGGGCGTAAATATTGTTCAAATTACTTTCTACGCCTATGCTGGCGGCTCTGTAGCCCAAAGGGCCTATCGTAATTAAATCGCCCGGATCTTGAACGCCAATCTTACCCACCAACAAGGACACTTCTCCAAAAAAGGAAGTGGTATTGCCTCGAAAAGGTGGTTGCCAAGTGCCGCCTATTTTAGGACCGATAAGCCATCCTTTTGAATGGGCTTGGTGCTTATTTCTGTTGCCATTTGAGTAGGCTGTTTCACTTCCACTTTGTGCCCAAGCAAGGCAGAAACAACCGTTGGTTATCCAGCATCCTAAGAAAAAAAGGACAACCTTCATAATTACACTAAGGCTTTATGCTTTGGAGCAGTGTATTGTTTGTAAAACAAACGCATATCATACCACACCCAAACGACTAAGGCTGGGAGTATGAAGAAAATCAAAGCATTATGGGAATAAGCGCCTTTCAGATCGGCTTTGACCAAACATACGGTGGCGGTGGTTAGTCCACAACCGAAACACTTGGTGTCCAACAAACTTGTCCACAAACAAGGCAGGGTAATGTCGATGGCCGTAGCGCTTTTGAGCAGCACCGAAAAAACAAGGTAGCTACCCAAGCCTACATAAAGCCAATTTTGGCGGGCATACGCGCTGACAAAACCTAAGAAACGGTGGATTGCCATTGTTGCGGGTTTTTTCGCCATTCGTGGAGGGTAGCCATAATGGATTCGCTCAAATCAAATTTTTTGGCATATACCGACAGCAGCGTCGTGTAGTCGGTGAGGGTATAGTAAGGAATATTGGCCTCTTGGAAGTTTTGCTCCATCAAATCGAACCCATAGGTGAAAATCGCCACAATACCCAGCACCTCTAATCCAGCTTCGCGCAAAGCTTGCACCGCTTTGATAGAACTTTGACCGGTTGAAAGCACATCTTCAATGACTACCACTTTTTGTTGGGGATCTATTTTGCCTTCAATGAGGTTGGTCAGCCCGTGGCCTTTGGGCGAAGCTCGCACATAGCATAAAGGCAGCGAGAGCCTTTCGGCCAATAAAGCAGCCTGTGGAATGCCTGCGGTTGCTACTCCGGCGATGCCTTGGGCTTCACCAAAGTACTCCTTGATCAGTTGTAAAAATGAATCAGTAATAGAATGCCTTATTTCGGGAAAAGACAACGTAAGGCGGCTGTCGCAATAAATAGGGGCAAGCATACCCGAAGCCCATTGAAAAGGCTGCTCGGGGCGAAACTGCACCGCTCCAATGTCTAACAAATGGGCAGCGGTTTGTTGGGCGGATTGGAGGGGCATATCGGTCATGGCGAATAAATAAGCGATGAAAGGAAGGTTCTAATTTTCGATAAATTGATGTAAATTTAACATCAAAAAGCCGAAAACCCAATGCGTTTACCGAAATTGATTGTTGTTGTTCCTTGGATGCGCTTTGCGGCAGGGATGGCAATTTTCCCTTTTATTTTATTGGCCGATAAGCAATACCGAGGCGACAAGCACCTGTTGAACCACGAACTGATTCATTTGCAACAACAAATCGAATTGCTCATCATTCCATTTTATTTACTGTATTTGCTGCATTATGGCATTAATTTGGTACGCTTCCGCGATCATCATCGGGCTTATTTAGAGATTTTTTTTGAGCGGGAGGCTTACCAAAACGAACACGACTTGAGTTACTTGGGCAAGCGTCGTTTTTGGCGTTCTTTTCGGTATTTGTTCAAGAGCGCTGCCCAAAAATAGCACTTCCTACCCGCACTATGGTGCTGCCCTCCCCAATAGCCAATGCGTAGTCGCTGCTCATACCCATCGATATTTCGGTGAGCGTCACTTGTTTGGGAAATTGCATTGCGCCAAGCCTATCGAAGAATTGCTTTAAAGTTTGAAACTCTGCCCTGATTTGTGTTTCATTGGATGTGTTGGTAGCCATACCCATCAGCCCCACAATTTGAATATTTGCAAGTTGTGCCAAAGCGGGATTTTGCAAAATGGCTAATGCTTCTTCTTGGCTCAAGCCAAATTTAGTTTCTTCTTGTGCAATGTAGATCTGCAACAAACAACGGATAATGCGTTGGTTTTTAGCGGCTTGTTTATCAATCTCTTGAAGAAGTTTCCAACTATCTACCGAGTGAATGGTATGCACAAATGGGGCGATGTATTTTACTTTGTTGGTTTGTAAGTGCCCAATCAGATGCCAAGCCACATCGGCAGGCATTTGGGCTTGTTTGCTGCACATTTCTTGTACCTTGTTTTCGCCAAAATGCCTCGCTCCGGCTTCGTAAGCTTCCATCAACGCCTCCGAAGGGTAAGTTTTGCTTACCGCAATCAGTTGGCAAGGGCGCTGCGGATTAGAAAGACGTTCTATTTTTTGACTAAGCGTTAAGAAATTTTCTTTGATAGCTGACATAAAAAACCAAATAAAAAATTTAAACAACTAAAAATACAGAATATTATATGGAATTAGGCCATATTTCAAGACTTGTTGGCGTGAAAATAAAACCTGTTAGGGATATTATTCTTGTAAAAATAAGCTTAATTTTGTGCCCATAACCGTACTAAAGCTGAAAAATATGACAGCCATTCTGGGCAATCTGCTGAAACAAGGCTTCAAACTCAGACAAAGCATAGAGCAAGAAAATGTATCCCCATTTTTGTTGCAAAAGAAGCAATTGCTACGCCTCCTTTTTCGCGCCAAAGCCACTGAGTTTGGCAAATTTTACCAGTTTGATAAAATCATCGAGGCCATCCGAAAAGCCAAAAAAAGAGATAAATCCTTCTATCATACTTACACCCAACAGGTGCCTATTTTCGACTACGACACAATTTACCAACATTGGTGGTCGCGTGCCCGCGAAAATGGTGAACGCAATGTGGCTTGGCGAGGCGGTGTAAAATATTATACTCTTAGTTCAGGTACATCCGGCTCGCCCAGCAAACATATTCCGGTTACCCGCGATATGATTCGCGCCATTCACCGTACCGGCATCCGACAACTGTTGGCCTTGTCTAACTTCAACATTCCCGGAAAAATTTACAGCAAAGGCATTTTGATGCTCGGCGGCAGCACACAGCTAAACAAAGTTGATTCATTTTTTGAAGGGGATTTGAGCGGGATTACAACTTCGCAAATCCCTTTCTGGTTTCAACACCTATTCTACAAACCCGGGCGGCGCATCGCCCGCAATACCAACTGGGATGCCAAACTCCAAGAGATTACAGAACAAGCCTCAAAATGGGATATTGGCTATATAGCAGGAGTGCCGGCTTGGATTCAAATGCTGATGGAGCGCATCGTGCAGCACTACAAACTCAACAACATCCACGATATTTGGCCCAACCTTACAGCCTATGCCTATGGAGGAGTATCGATTGAGCCTTACCGCAAAGGATTTGAAAAAGTATTGGGTCGTCCTCTCCATTTCATCGAAACATACTTGGCCTCCGAGGGCTTTATCGCCTACCAAATGTACCCCGGTCAAAACCTACGTTTGGTACTTAACAACGGTATTTTTCACGAATTTATCCCTTTCAATACCGAAAACTTTGGGCCTGACGGCGAGTTAATCGGCAACCCGAAAACCCTGATGATTGATGAGATTGAAGAAGGTAAAAACTATGCCTTGCTGATTTCTACTTGCGCAGGCGCTTGGAGCTATTTGATCGACGACACGATTATGTTTACCAATAAGAGCGATT
>DMHB01000279.1 GCA_003449595.1 Microscillaceae bacterium
GCCGATATTCTTTCAGCAAGGCAGTGGCCATAGAGGCAGCCGAATAGGTTCTTCCGCCCACCAATAGGCAGATTTTACCTTTGAAATAGTCTTTTTGTCTTTTGAAGGCATAAATAGATCTTTGCTCTGTGGTGCTACACCTGGAGTTATCCATCAGTTTTAATTTTTTAGACTCAAAGAGCAGATACGAAAGCAAGATATACATATTCTTTAGTTTGCCTCCTTGGTTACCGCGCAAATCAATCACCAAATTTTTAATATCGAAAGCACGCATTTGCTCAAAACTTTTAGCCAGAAATGCCTCATAGTTAAATTCCTTTTTATCCGGGAAAGTGAAGGATTCTAACGAAAGCAAGGCAGTATTGCTGGAAGGGAGCATTGAAAAATGGGCATGTTGGTTCATTTGGCGATTTCTTACCAAGAAATCCTTGTACCGTCTGCTTAGTATTTTGCCAATACTATCGGTCGGAGCAGCTGCGAAAGTGGTCGTGTAGAGACTTTTATCAATGTTTCGGACTTCGAGGGTAAAGCTGTCGGGCTGGGCTACAAACCAGTAGTAATATTTGTCGAAAAGGTTATCTAAGTCTTTGTATTTGGAGGTTTGCACAAAGCCATCGGCATTGATATAAGGCTTTATCTTAGCTACAATTTGGCTCATCGGCTCTCCATTGATGGAAATGATTTCGGCACCGGTGCGTAAGTTGGTGTCGGCAGTAGCGTGTACAAAAATATAGGGTTTCTGACTTAAAAAAGCCAAACTGACCGGCAGCACCTTAGCGCCTTGTTTGAATACGCGGGTTATTTTCGACAGTGAATCTTCGGCTGCAAAAGCCAGTTTAGTATGCCTTTCACGGGTTTGTGCTACCAGAAAAGCCACAGCTTTGAAAAATCCAATGGCTTCCATTGGTTCGGTAATTGTGGCTGCCAAACTATCATAAACCGCCTGAAATCTTTCGGGCGAGGTAAATCGGTACAAATCAGCGTGGTATTTTTCTAACTGCTTTTTTAGCTCGGCCAAGTCTTCTTGTAAATCAGCAGGAGCAAACCGGTCGTCAGCGGCAATCTTTTTATCAACCGAGGTTTGCGACCAAGCCGCTTGGTTTGGCATTGTTCCTATCACTATGCACCCCATCCACCACAAAAGGCAAGTTGTTAGCTGGAATTTGATTTTCATATTTTTCGGTAATAAGATTTAGGAGTATTGGCTTATAACAAATGAAAAGAATCGGCATCTAAATAAACCGGAAACTTTTGCCTGAAGTCATCCAAAGCAGCTTTGTCAATGGTAACCAAAGCCGTTTCTTCTGCTTCTGGTCGATAATACAAGGTGTTTCCTTTGAAATCGTAAACCGCCGAATTGCCACAATAGTTTAACCCTTTGCCATCCGTTCCAACGCGGTTAACGCCGGCCACATAAGCCAAATTTTCGATGGCTCGCGCTTGTAGCAGGGTATCCCAAGCATTGACCCGAGGCACAGGCCAGTTGGCAATGTAAATGAGTAAATCGTAAGCATTGCCCACATTACGACTCCAAACCGGAAAGCGCAAATCATAACAAATCAATGGTCTGATACGCCAACCTTTCCACTCAATCAAAATATTTTGGCTGCCTGCTGTGTAAGTCCGGTGCTCGTCGGCCATTCGGAACAAGTGGCGTTTGTCATAGGTGTAATATTGGCCGTCGGGCTGCATCCAGATCAAGCGGTTGAAATAGGCACCATTCTCAACGACAATATAACTCCCCACAAGGGCTGCCTGGGTTTGGGCTGCTTGTTGTTTCAGCCATTTGAAAGTGGTTAGGTTCATAGGTTCGGCCAAGTTTTTGGCTTCCATCGTGAACCCGGTCGTAAACATTTCGGGCAAAATGATGATGTCAGGCTGCTGTTTTATTTGCCATATTTTTTCTTCAAACATAGCCAAATTGGCGGTGGGGTTTTGCCAGTGTAAATCGCTTTGGAGCAAAGCAAGGTGGAGTTTCATAGAAAATACAATAGGTCTTTGAAATGATGAAATCAATACCAAAGGTACGAGATTTAGTGTAGGTGCAAAAAACCTTTAGAAACACAAACTCAACACCTTTAGTTGTAAGTGTATAAAATGTAAAAATATGAAATCATTTTTTGAACAAATGATCAACAAGCTGTTTAAAAACAACCTTGTTTCAGCCTCCAAGCCGTTTATGCGCGAGCCTCTGCAACGCAGCGCGAGGTTCAAAACGGCGTATGCCCAGTGGCAAGACAATGGGCAAGCCCAAGAAATAGTGGGCAAAATTGCTGAATCGTATTTTTACCACAAGGGCGGCGTACAAGCGTCTGATTTACTCAGTATTTTTAATAGCCAAGGCGCTAATGGCATTGCCATCCATCCGCCCAAATCGTGGAAATTGCAACAATGCCAGTTTATAATAGATTACTTCTGCCATACCATCCTCCAAAAAGATTACCACAAGCAGGTGGCCGAGTTGCAAATTTTTGACCTTGGCCAACACGTCAAAACAGTAGAAAAATATTATCTGAAACCTTCTATTTTAGGACAAGCCCAAGCCGCAGGCAAACTCAACCAGCAGTTTGGCAACATCACCTTAGAATTAGTAAGCCTCAATGACCAACCCGCCCTGATCAAAGTGTTGGTTACCTATTATGCCGACCACCTCTTTACACAAGTACTTGACTTTGAAGATTTTTTGCGTTATTTGTGGCAAATCACTTAAAGCGCACAAAGCAAGCCTTGTTAGTGTTTTTCAATTTTGGTTTTCGATTTCACTTTATTGTTTTATGCGAACCGTTTTTAGCACTATTTTTTCTACTTTTTGTTTTTTGTTTTTGTCGGTTATGCCAACTTTTGCAGCACCTACTATCCAATACATTTTATCGATGCCTGCGCCTCATACCCACTATTTTGAGGTAGAAATGCAAATAGACGATCTTTCAGACGCTTATGTCGATTTGAAAATGGCAGTATGGACTCCGGGGTCTTATTTGGTGCGTGAATATGCCCGCCATGTCGAGGGCTTTCGGGCAGTCGATGCGAACAACCAGCCTGTTTCGGCCAACAAAATCAATAAGAATACTTGGCGTGTGCAAACCAATGGCGCTAAGAAAGTTGTAGTCAAATACAGTGTCTATGCTTTCGAGCTGACGGTGCGCACTTCTTTTCTGAATGCCGCCCACGGCTATGTCAATCCGGCCAGTGTGTTTATGTTTGTAGATAAACAAACCAACACCCCTGCTGAGTTGGTTATTCAGCCTTTCGGCGATTGGGATCGCGTATCGACCGGACTGCCTGCCGTACCCGGAAAACCTTTCACTTACAACATTCCCAATCTGGATATTTTCATCGATTCGCCCATAGAAATAGGCAAGCACAAGGAATTTAGTTTTGATGCTGCCGGTGTAAAACACCGAGTGGCCATTTTTGGCGTTGACGATTTCGACCAAGCCAAAATAGAGCGCGAGTTCAAAGCCGTCATCGAAGCTTCGACAGCTATTTTCGGTGAAAACCCGTGTGCCAATTATTTAGACAAAGATTATACTTTCATTGTACACCTTACGGCCAGTGGTGGGGGTGGCTTAGAGCACCTCAACTCTACTTCGTTACAATATTCACGCAATTTGTACCAAGTAGGCACTGATTTTCTTGGCTTGGTTGCCCACGAATATTTTCACCTTTGGAACGTAAAGCGCTTGCGTCCTGCGCCCTTAGGGCCTTTCGACTACGAAAACGAAAATTATACTCCGCTTCTCTGGCAAGCCGAAGGATTTACGGTGTATTATGAAGATGTTATTTTGCTCCGTGCCGGGTTTATTAGCCCAACGGAGTTTAT
>DMHB01000086.1 GCA_003449595.1 Microscillaceae bacterium
CTTATCCACTTCGAGGCGTTTTGGCTATTGCTTAAAATAGCTTACTTGAAATAAAAAAACGCTATGCCCGGGTTTTGCGTTTCTACATTCAAACCATTGTATCGTATTTATGAAAGCTTTTCAATATTTCTGTTGGTTATGGCTGGGTTTGTATTTGTCTTACAACACTCAAGCACAAGAAGCAACACAATACCGCGATTTGTATTTGGCAGCCCGCAAAAAGGTGGTGGCCAAAGACTATGAAGCTGCCTTGGCATTGTATGACCAGTCTATCAAAAAAATGCCTTATTATCCGGCAGTTTACCAAGAGCGCGCCGATGTCAAAATGTTGCTTGAAGACTACCAAGGAGCCATTGCCGACTATAGCCACGTGTTAGACAAAAAGCCTTATCTCATCAAACCTTTGCGCGGAAGGGGCATTGCATACTATTTCTTAGACAATCCGGTGGCGGCCAAAGCCGACTTGGAAAAATATGTCAAAGAAAACGACAACGACACCGAGGCCAAATCTTACCTCAGCCAAGCACAAGCCGACGTCGCCGAGATAGAACGCCAAAGAGCTATGCAAGAAAACGAGCGCCAACAACGCCTGGCCGCTTATCAGCAAGAATTAGCACTTCGCCGTCAAGCCGAAATACGCTATTATCGCTCGGTTTATTATTGGTATGTGGCAGTTCCTTACACGTTTTGTTACATCCGATATTATTGATTGGCCTTGGGTCAAGGATTACAAGAAAAGGCTGCCTGTTTTCACAGACAGCCTTTTTAGTTATCTAAGAGAGCCTAACGGCTAAGTTTTACTTGGCTACAGCCGTAGCGACATAGGCGCGTACTGCATCGGCAATGCCTTCAGGGTGCATTCCTACTTCGGTGTGTAGTTCTAACTGAGTGCCGTGTTCGATGATTTGGTCAGGAATACCCAATCGCTTGATCTGGGCTTGGTAGCCGTGGTCTAACATAAACTCGGCAATGGCACTGCCAAAACCACCCATCAAAGCACCATCTTCTACGGTTACTACGTGTTTAAACTTGCTGAAAATCTCGTGCAACATCGCTTCGTCCAAAGGCTTCACAAAACGCATATCGTAATGCGCCGGATGGATACCTTCTTCGGCTAATTGTTGGCAAGCTTCTACCGCATAGTTACCAATATGGCCAATGGTGAGGATAGCTACGCCTTCGCCATCGCAAATTTTGCGTCCTTTGCCAATTTCCATTTTTTCAAAAGGTTTGCGCCAGTCCGGAATTACGCCTTCGCCGCGTGGGTAGCGGATAGAAATGGCCGACTTCCAATTTTTAAACTCATCTAACGACACTGTGTAAAGCATATTGCGCAACTCGATTTCGTTCATAGGCGAGGCCACAATCATATTGGGCACACAGCGCATATACGGAATATCGTAGCAGCCGTGGTGAGTGGGGCCGTCGGCGCCGGCAAAACCAGCTCTATCTAAGCAGAAAATCACAGGTAATTCTTGGATACAAACATCGTGCACCACTTGGTCGTAGGCGCGCTGCATAAATGACGAGTAAATGTTACAAAACACGGTCATTCCCTGTGTAGCCATCCCCGCTGAAACAGTTACAGCGTGTTGTTCGGCAATGCCTACATCGATGGCACGTTCAGGCATTTCGTTCATCATAATATTGAGCGAAGAACCCGATGGCATCGCAGGCGTAACGGCCATAATTTTCGGATTTTCTTTGGCCAATTCGAGCACTGTATGCCCAAATACATCTTGGTATTTAGGAGGTTGGGGCTTTTCGTGTACTTTCTTATAAATCTCGCCGGTTACTTTGTCGAACAAGCCGGGCGCGTGCCACTTGGTTTGATCCTTTTCGGCCAAAGCATAGCCCTTGCCTTTTACCGTAACACAGTGTAGCAATTTGGGGCCGGGGATATTTTTTAGGTCGTTCATCACACTCACCAAATGGTGCACGTCGTGGCCATCAACAGGGCCAAAATAGCGCAAGTTGAGCGATTCGAACAAATTGCTATTCTTCAACAAAATGCCTTTGAAAGAAGCTTCTAATTTGGAGGCGAACTTTTGGAAGGCTCCAAAACGGTTGAATTTGCCCAAAATTTTCCAAACCTCATCACGGAAGTGATTCCAGGTTTTAGAAGTTGTAATATCAGTCAGGTAATCTTTCAAAGCGCCCACATTGGGGTCGATAGACATACAGTTGTCGTTCAACACGATCAGCAGGTTGGTGTTTGATACACCAGCGTGGTTCATTCCTTCAAAAGCCAATCCGGCGGTCATCGCACCGTCGCCTATCACAGCGATATGTTGGCGGTCTTCGCCCTTTTCTTTGGAGGCAAGCGCCATACCTAAAGCCGCTGAAATAGAAGTAGAAGAATGCCCAACCCCAAAAGTATCGAAAGGGCTTTCTTTGCGTTTAGGAAATCCTGAAAGACCCTTGTAAAAGCGGTTAGTATGAAAACGGTCTCTTCGTCCGGTTAAAATTTTATGCCCATAAGCTTGGTGTCCTACATCCCACACCAATTGGTCGTCGGGGGTATTGAAAGCATAGTGCAAGGCAACTGTGAGTTCGACTACGCCTAAGCTTGCGCCGAAGTGGCCTCCATAAACCGACACATTGTCGATGATATACTGTCGCAGCTCTGTACAAACTTGGTACAAATCTGATTCGGGCAAGGCTCTAAGGTCTGCCGGAGTGTTGATTTTTGCTAAAAGTTCTCCCGGAGTGATGAGCATTTTCTTAGGTTTAAAAGAATGTTAGTAAAAATTTGTAAAGACAAGATGGGTGTTTGCTAATTGAACGAACTTGCAAAAGTACAAGCTTTTCGGCGCATTTGCCTTGCCAAATACAACAAATAATTAATTGTTTTGCTGTCAAAATGTTTAAAAACTTGGCAATTTATTTGTCTTATGGTGGACTAACCATATGAAATTTGGATTTTATCAGGTTAGGCTACTGATTTTTGATTGATGGCCATTAGGCGTTGAAAACGTTGCCAAGCCTCGCCGCTGACTAATTTTTCGTGAGCAAGTTGTATGGCCTCCGCCACAGGCAAATTGGGTTTCGCGCAATGAATGGCCATCCCGGCATTGGCACTCACCACGGCATTTTGTGCCGAAGTGCCTTTGCCTTGCAACACCTTGGCAAAAATATCGGCGGAAGCCTCTACGGTGTCGCCGCCCAAAATATCGTGGGTTTGAAGGCGTACCCCCATCAAGTTTTCGGGTGTAATCAAGGCTTCTCCCTGTTGGGAAAGATGCTTGAAGCCATCGGTCAGCGATATTTCATCGTAGCCATCCAACGAATGCACAATGCTGAATTGCTTGTCGGTTTTCTGAAACAAATACGCATACAGCCGCGCCAATTCCAAGCTAAAAACCCCCACCATTTGGCTGCGGGGCGAAGCCGGATTGACCATCGGCCCCAGCATATTGAAAAATGTTTTTACGCCTAATTCTTTGCGGATGGGTGCCACGGTTTTCATAGCCGGATGAAACAAGGGTGCGTGCAAGAAGCACAGGCCGCACTCATCCATCATTGCCCGCAGGTGGGCTTCGTCGTTGGTAAACTGATAACCAAAATATTCCATCACACTCGATGAACCGGAGATGGACGAAACCCCATAATTGCCGTGTTTGGCCACTGACACACCCGCTGCCGCAACCACAAAAGAAGCCACCGTAGAAATGTTGAAGGTGTTTTTGCCATCGCCGCCAGTGCCACACAAATCCACCGGGTGGTAGTCCGACAAATCGATGGCAATGCAAAGCGAAAGCATCGCCTCGCGGAAGCCTTCCAACTCTTCGACTGTAATGCTGCGCATCAGGTAAACGGTCATAAAAGCGGCCATTTGAGCAGGGTTGTAGTGCCCTTGTGCCATATTTTGCAGCACCTCGCGGGCTTCGGCTTGCGACAAGGTTTTGTGCTCAAATAAGTGATTCAGAATGTCTTTCATAAAATCTGCAAGATAATTAAAGTTTATAAGGTTAACCAATTGGCTATCAGCTGTTTGCCGTGTTCTGTCATAATCGATTCGGGGTGAAACTGCACCCCATACACCTCATAGGTTTGGTGTCGTAGCCCCATCACCATTCCTTCGGGGTTTTGGGCTGTAATGACCAGTGGTTGTTTGACAGAGACCTTTTCTACGGCCCACGAGTGGTAATGCGCCACCTGAAAAGTGGCAGGGATTCCCTGAAAAATCTTGGCTGTAGGGTCGGTTACCTGATTGGTAGAGCTTACCCCGTGCAATACATCGGGCAGGTTGTACAACGTAGCCCCAAATACTTCGGCAATGGCTTGATGTCCCAAACAAACGCCCAATATGCTTTTCTCTGGGGCGTATTGCTTGATAATGTCCATCATCAAGCCGGCTTCAGAAGGAATACCCGGCCCGGGCGACAGCAAAATATGGCTGTAAGCAGCCACTTCGGGCAGCGTGAGTTTATCGTTTCGGCAAACCACCACCTCGTAGCCCAGGGCTTGGATGATGTGTACCAAGTTATACACAAACGAGTCGTAGTTATCAATGACTAAAATGGGATTTTTCATAGTTTTTCGGCTTCTTGGATGGCAGTGCGCAACGCACGCAGCTTGTTATTGACTTCTTCCAGTTCGTTTTTGGGGTTCGATTTATTGACAATGCCCGCTCCGGCTTGGTAATAAAGGGTGTTGTGTTGGCTTAGAAAAGAACGAATCATAATGGCGTGGTTGAGGCTGCCCTCAAAGCTTACAAAGCCTATGGCTCCTCCATAAAACCCTCTTTTTTGATTTTCGTAGCGGTTAATCAATTCCATCGCTTTGTATTTGGGTGCCCCCGATAAGGTGCCTGCCGGAAAAGTATCGGCAAACAAGGCCAAGCCTGAAGTTTGTTCGTCTAATTCGGCAGTAACTTTGGAAACCAAGTGGATGAGGTGCGAATAAAACTGCACCTCTTTGAAGGTCTGCACTTTCACGCCTCGGCCATTTTTGCTGAGGTCGTTGCGTGCCAAATCGACCAGCATCACGTGCTCGGCGCTTTCTTTTTCATCTTCGGCGAGTTTGGTAGCCATTGCCGAGTCGTCTTGGTCGTTGCCGGTACGTTTGAATGTGCCCGCAATGGGGTGAATTTCGGCTATGCGGTTCTTGACCACCAATTGCGCTTCGGGCGATGACCCAAAAATCTTGAAACTGCCATAGTCAAAATAAAACAAATAAGGCGAGGGATTGATAGACCGGAGCGCCCGATATACATTGAACTCGTCGCCTTGAAAGCGCTGCGAAAATGCCCGAGAAAGCACCATTTGAAACACATCGCCCCGACGACAATGTGCACGGCCTTTTTCGACCATTTCCATAAATTCTATGTCTTTGAGGTTGGTTTGCTCTTCGGCGATGGTATTGAAATGAAAAGCAGGCAAGCTACGGTGGTGAATGATGCCTTCGATTTCCGACAGCCGCGAAGTAGCGCCTAAAGGCAGGTGTTCAAACAAATAGAGCTCGTTTTTGAAATGGTTGATGGCAATGATAAACTGATACACTTGGTAGAGCATTTCCGGAATTTGCCGGCTTGGGTTGGCCTGTGGCTGCTTCAAGTCAATTTGTTCAAAATACTGCACTGCGTCGTAGGCCGTGTAGCCAAAAGCGCCTTTGTAAATAAAATTGAATGGCGCGTGGGTGGTTTCGAAGCGGTTCAAAAAATGCTGCAAAAGATGGATAGCCGGCTGTTTTTCGCTGATGGCAAAGGTTGCTTGATCTTCACCCGGTAGGCGAATATGGGCTTGGCCGTCCGATACTTCAAACCGGGCAATTGGTGCAAAACAGATATACGAAAAACTGTTTTCGGTGCCGTGATAGTCCGAGCTTTCCAACAAGATGGTGTTGGCAAACTTGTCGCGCAGTTTGAGGTAAATGCTGACTGGCGTGAGGGTGTCGGCCAGTAGTTTTTTGAATTGGGTGTTGAGGATAATTTTTTTCATAGAAATAAAAAGCAAAACAGGCTTACCGATTGCTCGGCAAGCCTGTGCTTTAAAATTTAGTTTTTAGATAGCGACCTTTACATAATCTTCTTGGGCTTGCGCGAGTTATCGGGGCAAGCACCACCAAGAGGCAGAAGAAAATCTAATGGTATTTTTCACAAAGAGATGTTTGTTTTTAGGTGTTACAATGTTAGAAAAGATTTTTGGCTGGTGCAAATTTTCTTTAAAGAATTTTAAATTCGATGCGTCGGTTCAGGGCGCGGTTCTCTTCCGAATCGTTGGGCGCAGCAGGCTGGTTTTTGCCATAGCCTTGGTATTTGAGGCGGGCTGGGTCAACGCCGGCTTGGATCAAATAATTATAAACCGACTTGGCGCGATTGAGCGAAAGCTCCATATTGTATTCGTCGGAGCCGCGGTCGTCGGTATGGCCCGAAATTTCGCCTCTTACCTCGGGGTTTTGGTTCATAAACTTCACCAACTCGTCTAACTCGGTGCGCGATTTATCTTCCAAATCGAAGCTAAGGGGCGCAAAAAAGATGTTGTTCAATCTGAAAATTGTCCCGGCAGTTATAGGCTCTAAGGCGATGTTGATTTCGAGCGGTTCGAGGTCTTTTTCTTCGGTGTAGTTGAAGCTCAAGCTTTTGAACGCATAACCTTGTTTCAGCACTTGCAGCGCATATTCAGAGCCTTGGTTCAGTACAATGAGGTAACTACCGTTTTCCGTATCGGAGTTGACGGAGGTTTCTAAGCTGCTGATTTTCAGGTCGAAAAGATCGATTTTGGCGCTGAGCTTTTCTTGGGTTTTGGCATCATATACATAGCCTTTCACATAGTTGCTTTTTACCACGGGCTTGACTTCTTCGGGCAGGTCGAAAACTTGTAAGAGGCTGCTTAAATATTTGCCGCCTTCGGTTTTCTCGACAGAATAATAGCCCTTGCGCCCGTCGGTGGTGATGAAAAGTCCTACTTGGTCTTCGCAAGTATTGATGGGGTAGCCTAAGTTTTTCGGCAGCGACCATTGGCGATTGACCGATTCGGCAGCATACAAGTCATAGCCTCCAAAACCCGGATAACCATTGGAACTAAAAAACAGGGTGCGCCCGTTGACGTGGATAAAAGGCGAAAGCTCGTCGCTATCGGTGTTGATATTCGGCCCTAAGTTGGTGGCAGGCATCCATTGCCCGTTTTCGTCTTTGCGGCTGCTCCAAATGTCGCGCTTGCCATAGCCTCCGCCTCGCGTTGAAACGAAATAGAGTGTCCTGCCATCGGCGGTCAGCGAAGGTTGCGATTCCCAAGCCTCCGAGTTGATGGACGGCCCTAAGTTTTCGGGGGCCGACCATGTATCGCCATTGCGGTAGGTGATGTACAAATCGCAGCGCCCATAGTTCACGATGCCGTTGCCGTGGCAAGCTGTAAACACCAATACGCGCCCATCAGCCGAAATGCTGCAAGTGCCTTCGTTGTCGGGCGAGTTGATTTCTAGAATGGGTTGGGGTGTCGACCAGCTGCCATTTTGCCAATAGCTTACATACATATTTTCGTCCGGCTCGGGGTTCATATTATTGGGCGGCTTGCGGGCGGTGAAAATCAGCATTTGCTGGTCGGCAGACAACGCCGGAAAATACTGCAAATAAAACTGGTTGAGCGGCGCCGGTAAGGCTTCGGGGTTGAAGTTGGCAGGGTTTTTGATGCCCGCTTGCGCGAATCGGCAATCCACAATGATTTTTTGCGCCAAGCGCAGCCCGGCAG
>DMHB01000101.1 GCA_003449595.1 Microscillaceae bacterium
TGGCTTTGCCCCTTAGGGGAGAAATGAGCCTGCTGGCAGAAGTCTAAACTGCGGTTAGGATTTGAAATTAAACGGGTTTGGCTTTCGATTGATCGGCGAGCATTGTTTCTAACCATAGCGTAGCTTCTTCTACGGTATTGAAAAGCCTATTTTCATAGTGCGGTGTTTCAAAATGCTCTAAAAACTCGTCGTAGGAAAGACTGGCGTAAAAATTCTTGGGTTTTACATTGGCAGAAAACTTAATACCATTAGGCACTACCTTTTGGGGTACAAACTGGGTAAGAAACCACTCAATCGAATCGTGGAAACTCCCTTCCACCCGTTGCATATCGTTCAACACCCCTACTACTTTGAGTTTGTACTCGACATTGAAACGGGCTACTTCCATAAAGATGGCTTGAATTTCTTCGGCCAGAAAGAAACCGCGCCAACGCATCGCACAAATACACTTTTCGGGTGTATAGGAATAGTGAAAAACTTGGTATCCAAAGTCATTTTCAGCTGTAAACTGGTAAGGAGGAGTATGTAAAAAGGTAAGATTTGTCATTTTTTGTACAAATAAAACTTGCTAAGTTTATAATTGAGTTTGTGGTGAGATGGGTTTTTGTAAGTTTTAGTACTCCAAGTTAAGTTGTTTTTTAGTAAATTAAAATGATCTGGCTATTCTACTTCTTAGGTTTTTACATTTTTTTAGGGGCAATATTATATTTGTTGCAAGACAGACTCTTGTTTCATCCCGTCAAACTTCCCCAGTCTTTTCAGTATCACTATCGTGCCAGTTTCCGAGAGCATTTTATCCAAGTAGATGCCCTGACAAAAATCAACGCCCTTTATTTTCAAGTGCCCGATAGCTTAGGGGTGGTTTTTTATTTCAAAGGCAATACCAAAAACATCAAGGGGTGGGCAAAATTTGCCCCCGATTTTCTCCGCCAAGGCTATGACTTTCTGATTATGGACTACCCGGGCTTCGGCAAAAGCACCGGCAGGCGTAGCGAAAACAACATACACATCGACACGCAAGCTGTGTATAATTGGCTAAAACTAAAAGTACCCGAAAAACAAATCGTCATTTATGGCCGATCACTGGGCTGCGGATTTGCAGCGCACTTGGCCGCCCACAACCAACCTGCGATGCTGATTTTAGACTCGCCTTATTACTCGATGCGGAGGTTGGCGCAGCATTATACTTGGATTTTTCCGCTTAGTGCGATTCTTTCTTACGAAATGCCTGTGGCCGATTATATCCGGCAAATGAAACTGCCTGTTTACCTGATTCACGGCAACCGCGACAAGCTCATTCCCTACAAATTCAGCCGGCAGTTGTTAGAGGCCAACCCTCAAAAATGCGTATTGTTTACCATCCAAGGTGCTCGCCACAACAACTTGCCCACTTTTGAAGAATACCACCGCGTTTTGCACCAAATTTTACGTCCGCCCTTTACTTCTTGAGCACCACGGCATCGATTTTTTTCTCCAAAGCCTCTTCGATGGCAGGAGGCAGAGCCTTGAAAAAGTCATAGCCCGTTAGGGCTTCGATGTCGTCCACCGTAGTACGGTATTGTGTCCAGTCGGTTAGGAGGTCTTGGGTGTTGGGCATTAGTACGGCAATGACTCGGGTATTTTCATCGATGCGCTCGAAATCGATGCCGGTGTCTTTGTCGGGAAGCACCACGATCACTTTCCAGACTTTTTCGGGCACCACTATTTTACTTTTTGTGCCAATTAGGGTGTCAAGTTTAGCCAACTTGTCTACCCCTCCTTTGCCATACACACCTGCCGTGATGTAGAGTTCGTTGCCCTCGTCCACCAAGCGGCGGGCATAATCTTCTAAATATTTCCAAGTGCGTTGGTTGTTGTTGGGGGCTTGCGGAAAAATATTGGTCATCAAAAAAGTAGCGTTGTTGTCTTCCTCGCTGCTGGTGCGGTCGGCTGAAGGACAAATATGCCCTCTGTCAAATCCGGTGTTGCGGTAATCATTGGGGGTGGCTTTGTACCACTTGCGTGGAAGTGTGGTATCAGGTACAAACTTATCGCTGCGTTCGGCTTCTCCTACCCATTCTTGGCTCAGGTGCCAGCTAACCCAGTTGGCGCAGTTATTGGCTTGGTTGTAGGAAAGCACATACTGTTTTTTGATAAGCAGAAAATCTTTGCGCTGCGCAGTGTCGGGCAACGCTTGGCTGGGGATGCCCAAGTAAGCGTGCTCAATAAAAGCCAATGAGTCGGCGGTATTTTTAAACAAAAAAGGCGGAGTCTTTTTGACCAAAGAGTCCTTTTTTACACCCGATTTATTGTTTTTTTTGGGAGGGTCAGCAGGGTTGGTTTTTTGAGCGAACGACGACAGGACAACAAAGCAAAGGCATAGTGTAAAAATGAATTGGCGCATCTCTTTTTGTGATTTAGTTTAACACAAAGTTAATGCCTTTCAAGACATTCTATTTGCCCTGAGTGATAACAGCTCGGGCAATGCTAAAATCTCTTGGTACTCATTCTTGGGCAACCCTACCCTCCCAAAACACCTCGAAGTGGATAAGGGTACGCTACAGATTTTTTTTTAATTGTTTGTTACCCCACCAATTCCGAAAGCTCAAGCCAACGAAGGGTTTTGGTATCAATTT
>DMHB01000409.1 GCA_003449595.1 Microscillaceae bacterium
ACATTATCGGCAGTATAAATTTCGGAGGCCATTTCATTTTTGGGGTTTTCGAGTGCCCTTAGGCTTGGGATAGCGCCAAATAACCCAAAAAGATTGTAACTAATTGCTGCAAAGTAAAGCACTATAGAAAGCCAGAAAAACATAAAAATGAGCCAAGCCCAGATGATGCGCTTGTAGAAACGACCTTTGGCAACAATTAACTGCATTGATGTTAAAATTTCTGATGAATGATAAAAGCTAAGTACAATATGATTGAATAAACCACATTTGCAAAGCACAAATTTAAAGAAAAAAAACGACGGGAGCATGTGTTTTGCCCGGCTTGCTGTTGGAATAAAAAGGTTCACACAAAATTTCCATAAAAAAGGCTTTTTTTTAGCAAAAAACGTTTATCCTTGTACTATTCAACTTTGAGTTCTATGACTATGGAACTGCAAACACTTAAAAAGCTTGTGCGACAAGGAGAAGGGTTGCACGTTGAGTTCAAGCTTAAAGCCAAATTTCCTGAGAAAATTGTTCGCGAAATGGCTGCCTTTGCTAATGCAGAAGGAGGTACTGTTTTTATTGGTGTATCGGATGACCGGAAAATATTCGGACTTAAAAATGCGAACGAAGAAGAATTTGTAATGATCAGGGCATTAGAGCGTTATTGTTCGCCACCACTGAGTTATAGCATCGAGAAAGTACCTATCGATGATTCGCACGAGGTGCTGGCGTTTATCGTCCCGAAAAGCCCCGATGCCCAAGTGTATTATATTTTAGAAAACCCTAAACGCAAAACAACACCTAAGCGGGTCTATATTCGGGTAGCCGACAGAACCATACAGGCAAGCAAAGAAATGCGCGAAATCTTAAAAGGCAGGCAAAAACAGAAAAATTTTGGCTTTCAATATGGTTTGAAAGAGCAACAACTATTCAAGTATCTGGATAGAAATCCATTTATTACGGTGAAAACATTTGCTCAAGAAGTCGATATTACACGCGCCATTGCTTCTCGTACTTTGGTTTTGTTGGTGCTGGCAGGGGTGTTGCAAATCATACCCAATGAAGTAGAAGACCGTTTTTACTTGGCTTCTGATCAGCCTTGATCAGGTTGTTTCTATTTAAAAAAAAGCCTGTACTTTTGTCGCCTCAATTTAACAAAGCCAACAAGCATATGGATAATCGGGTAAGGCAAATGGTGATTGTCTCTTGGGTTAGCATTATTGCAAATGCTTTCTTAGCCTTTCTCAAAATAAGCATTGGGTTTTGGGCTGGCAGTTTGGCAGTTGTCGGCGATGGCATCGATTCTACTTCAGATATACTTACCTCTTTCATTACACTTTTCACGGCTCGAATCATCAGTAGGCCTCCTTCACTGGCTTATCCGTATGGCTACAACAGAGCAGATACCATTGCAACAAAAGTACTGGCTTTTGTTATTTTTTTTGCAGGTGCAGAGTTGTTGATGGCTACAATAGCTAATCTTTACAAGACTCAAACCCAAACGTTGCCCGACAAATGGGCAGTTTATGTTACTATTTTCTCTGTTTTTGCTAAGTTGCTATTGGCACGCTATCAGTTGGCTGCTGGGCAAAAACTACAAAGTGCTATGCTGAAGGCCAATGCCAAAAATATGCAGAACGATGTCATCATTTCGGGTAGTGTGTTAGTCGGGCTACTCTTGACTTATGTTTTCAATATGCCGGCTTTAGATAGTGTGATGGCATTGCTGGTAAGCCTTTGGATCATCAAAGTGGGCTTCGAAATCTTTATGGAAAGCAATACCGAGCTGATGGACGGGGTGCGCGATGCAAGTCTGTATGAACGTATCTTTGAGGCTGTTTCAGAAACCAAAGGGGCTTGTAATCCACACCGAACGAGGATCAGAAAAATGAGCAACTTCTATATCATTGAGTTAGATATTGAAGTAGAGCCAACCCTGACCATAGCCGAAGCCCACAGCATTGGACAGGCCGTAGAGTTGCGCATCAAGCAAAAAATTGACAACGTATATGATATTTTGGTGCATCTTGAGCCTCTGGGCAATGTAGAAGATGAAGAAAAATATGGCGCTTCCAGCTATCAGTTCTACAAACTTTAAGACCTGCGTCCAAGTTTAATCAGCCAATTGGGCAACCATCGGTTGCGCCACAGCACTTTTTGCCAAAGATTTCGATCTTCGTCAGCCAATTGGTTGGGATCGACTGCATTTAAAAATAGAACTGTTTGACTCTTGTCAAATTGCACATAGCCATCTAATCCTATCAGCAACAAATAATAATGCAGCGCCTTTTTCACAAGGTGTTGGGGAAAAGCGGGCAAAACAGGCATCGGTTGTAGCGGTACAATGCCCATTTTCTCAAAAAAATGTTGTATGTCTTGTATTCCATAATGCTGTGCTAATCCTGCAAAGTAGGTATGGCTTTCGGCTAAAAACTTGCTGCTCTGCGCCACCGTCTTCGAGCGTTCGTGTAGCCTGAAATGAACCAAAAGTTCATCTACAACCTGTATATTTTGAGTGCTATTTCGCAGGAGATACCTAATCCACCAATCTCGATCCATAAGATAATGCAGTCTGGTATCCAGATTGCCCAACTGTTCGACAACCGATCGGCGAAAAAAAGTAGCTGGTTGGTCAATACGCGCCCATCCTATGGTTTTGGCCAAGTTATCTTCATACAAAGCCGAGGGGGCATTGATAACACTACTGCCTTGGGCATCGAACGAGCGCGAGCGGCCTGCCAGTACTTCTATGCGAGGGTCTTCAAAATACTGTCCTACCCGCCAGAGGGCTTGGGGTTCATAGTAATCATCGGCGTTGATCCAGTTAAAAACATCGCCAGTACATCGGCTAATCCCTTTGTTGAGGGCGTGGCTTTGCCCTTCATCAGGCTCACTTACCCAGTATTTGAGGTATTTCGCATACTTGCGGATGATGTCAACACTTTCGTCGCTGCTGCCGCCATCGATAATCATATATTCTAAATCAGGATATTGCTGATCGAGTACCGAGCAAATGGTTTGTTCGATGTAAGCTCCTTGGTTGAAAGAGGGAGTAACTAAGCTAATTTTGGGAAGAGGCATCAGCAGCAGCGCTATTTAAGTGATGGGATAAGTCAAGTAGTTGTTTTTTGCCAAATTTCCAGATGGTTATTTTCTAAAGCAACCCGGGCTACACACTGACCCGCTTGCCGGGGTGCGCGGACATTGCCGGCAAGTGATTGAGCGCTGATAAAAACGCGCATTTCATCCCAATACCCTGCCTGAATAAGGGCGTGCAAAAGTTGGCTACCTCCCTCAACAATCAGCGATTGTACTTTGCGTTTGTGTAAATCGGCCCATAATGCTGCCCAAAAATTTTCTTCGGGGAGTTGGACCCATTGGAGATTGGGTCGCTTTTCATTGGGCGCAAAAGTGTAAACAAGGGTAGGACGCTTTTGGTCGAATAAATGAAGTGTCGGCGGGAGGGTTTTGAATCGGTCAATCGCGATGCGCAAAGGGTTTTTGCCTTTCCATAAACGGGCGTCGAGTTGCGGATTGTCAACTAAAGCGGTTTGTTTGCCAACCATCATGGCATCTTCTTCAGTGCGCCACCGGTGCGATAGGGTGCGTGCTAATAAGTTACTGATATTTAGCGAAGGCTGTTCTGTGTCGCCCATCCATCCATTGGCAGTTTGTGCCCATTTTAGAATGATGTAGGGGCGTTGTTGTTCTACAAAAGTAAAAAAACGCCGGTTGAGTCTTCGGCCTTGAGCTTCCAAAACACCTGTAGTGATTTCTACACCGGCAGCTTTTAATTTTTCGATGCCTTGTCCGGCAACCAAAGGGTTGCTGTCCACATTGGCGATGACTACCCGTTTGGGCTGAAGTTGCACCAGCATATCGGCACAAGGGGGCGTTTTGCCAAAATGGCTGCAAGGCTCCAGGTTTACATATACAGTGGCTTCTCTAATAGATGCTTTGTCGGTTACTTGTGCAACGGCGTTTACTTCGGCGTGTGCTTGACCATATTGTTGGTGCCACCCTTCGCCCAACACAGCGCCTTGCTCATCTACAATTACACAGCCCACCAAGGGATTAGGGCTAACTTGTCCTTGACCCAGCAATGCCAAATCAAATACTCGTTGCATCCATTGTTCATCGCTCATAGTGCAGGTTTGACTTACTGGGCGGCTTGTAAATAGACTTTTACTTTGATATCGGGATTGTTGGCATCCATAAATACAAAACTTTCGGCAGTTAGTTGTTCAATGCTTATTTTATTGCTTGTCTTGCTGCCTTCAGCCGTCATTTCCAAAGCTTTTCCCTCTTCGAGCATCTTCCAAGAGCCTTTGTTAGATTTAAGTTCATATTTGCCTGCCGCATCGAAAGTGATATGGCTAATGGTCTCTTTCAGCATTTTTTCCTGATTTTGGATTTCTACTTCCGGCTTCAAATCCATATCCTTCATATTCTGCTTTTCTTTATCTGATACAATCACCTCTACCTTGCTCACTGTCCATTTTTTGGCAATTAATTTTTGGGGATCGGCCTTACAAGCAAACAGAGAAGCCATCATAAAAATGAACCAAATGCGCTTATTTTTCATTCAATTATGTGTGTTTGGTGGAATAAAACCAAAAATAAGTGTTTTTTTTAAATTCCTTTCAACTTAGTTAATGGAAAACCTTGCTTCGCCGCCCCTCCAATCTGTCAGAGAAACCTTTCCTGTGCAAGGAATGACTTGTGCTTCGTGTGCTTATAGCATTGAAACGACTTTGGGCAAACAAGCCGGAGTAGAAGATGCGGCGGTCAATTTGGCTGCTCAAACAGTCAGTATTACCTACTTTCCAAACAAAATACTACCCACCGACATACAGCACAAGCTTCGTCAATTGGGCTATACTTTGCTACTGCCCAACGCCTCTGAACCATTGGATGTAGAAAAACTACATCAGCAAGTTTTGCAAAGGTTGCGCCTCAAGGCTTGGGGGGCTTTGGGGCTTAGTTTGCCCATTTTCATTTGGGGAATGTTTTATCACCATTGGCACACAGGCCATTGGCTTTCTATGGTTTTGGCATTGCCAGTATTGGCTTGGGCCGGGCAGTCTTTTTTTGTGAATGCTTGGCGACTGGCTTGGCAAGGAAAAAGCAGTATGGATACTTTGGTGGCACTAAGCACCGCCGTTGCCTACGCAGTGAGTGTTGTCAATACAGTTTTTAGCGCGTGGGTACAGTCTTGGGGACTTACTTCGGATGTTTATTTTGAATCGGCTACCGTCATCATTTCATTTGTTTTATTGGGCAAATTGGCCGAAGAGAGAGCCAAATACCGGAGCACTGCGGCCATTAGAAGATTGATGAACTTACAACCCAAGCAAATATGCGTAGTACGTAATGGGCAAAACATCGAAATTCCTTTGGCCGAAGTGGTGATGTTTGATAGAATTTTGGTGAGGGCTTCAGAACGGATTCCTGTCGATGGCAAAGTAATCGCAGGGCAATCGTCTATCGACGAAAGTATGCTTACCGGCGAGCCAATGCCTGTCGAAAAAACCAAAGGAGATCAAGTATTTGCCGGCACCATCAACCAGATGGGGAGCTTTACCATGTTGGCCGAACAGGTAGGCAGCCATACCCAGCTTGCGCGGCTGATTCAAGCCGTACAAGATGCACAAAGTAGCAAAGCGCCCATTCAGCACTTAGTCAACCGTATCGCAGCCGTTTTTGTCCCGGTGGTTATGGGTTTATCACTATTCACCTTTGCGCTTTGGCTGTTGATAGGGGGATTGCCTGCCTTGGCTTTAGCCCTAAATACCTCCCTAAGCGTGTTGATTATTGCTTGCCCCTGTGCTTTAGGATTGGCCACCCCCACAGCCATAACCGTAGCAATGGGCAAAGGGGCAGAGGCCGGTTTGCTAATCAAGGATGCAGAACAGTTGGAAAAAATGGCACGTGTGAAGGCTATAGTACTTGATAAAACGGGTACACTCACGCAAGGCAAACCTTCTGTAGAATCCGTAACTTGGATGGTTGAGCCTGATAAGCAAGCGTCTTACTTTGCACTTTTGGCAGCCTTAGAGTCAAGCGCTGACCACCCGCTGGCGCAAGCCGTTGTGGCCTATTGTGTAGAAAGAAAACAAGCATCCACTCTGCCAATACTCACCAGCTTGGAGGTAATAGCCGGTGCCGGTGTAAAAGCCCATTTTGAAGGAAAGATTTACCGGGTCGGGAAACCCGAATGGCTTGAGCAGCAAGGTGTAGTGATGCCCTCTTTAGAACAGCGTAATGTACCCGCAGCAGCCTTCAGCATTGTTTGTTTTGCCGAAAACCAAACATTGTTAGCAAAAATAAATTTGCACGATGTCTTAAAAGCTGATACCATACAAGGCATTCAGGCGCTGCACGCGATGGGCTTACACACATATTTACTCACCGGCGATCGTCCGGCAGTAGCGCAGATCGTTGCCAAGCAAGTAGGTATTCAGACTTGGCGTGCTTTACAAACCCCTTCCGACAAGGCCTCTTTTGTACAGATGTTGCAAGAAAAAGGCGAAAAAGTAGCGATGGTGGGCGATGGTATCAACGACGCACAGGCGTTGGCTGTAGCCGATGTGAGTGTAGCAATGGGCAAAGGAACCGATATTGCTATGGATGTAGCCGGTGTTACACTTTTACACAACGAACTGGGCGGATTAGCAGCGCTGCATCGGTTAGCCAAATATACTTTGCAGATCATCCATCAAAACTTGTTTTGGGCTTTTGCCTACAATATTCTTTGTATCCCGATTGCAGCGGGACTTTTATATCCTTTTACAGGATTTTTACTGGATCCAATGCTGGCAGGGGGGGCAATGGCCTTGAGTTCGGTGTCGGTTGCTACCAACAGCCTGCGTTTGTTTGGGGTGCGGCTGAAGGATAAATAAAAAAGTGCAGAAATTAAGTTTTCTGCACTTTGTCTTCAATAAACACCAAGACAAAAGACTCAGACTACGCGATAAATAATTTTACCCGTAGCAGAAACTTCCTCTATGTCTATATCCAAAAGACCTTGCTGATGCAGGGCTTCTAATTTCTTTTTGGCTTCCTCTAAACTGAGCCTGCTTTCTGTCGATAAGCGTTCAGCCGATATACTTCCACCCAAACGTTTGGCCAATTTGACAATAAAACTGGCATCTATTTCTAAAGGCTTGGCATTGAGAAATGGCTTGGCTGAAATTGATTTTGCAGGGTTATTGGATAAAGATTTGTTGCGATCGGCCATTATTTTAGCTAATCCAATTAGAAGGAGAGAACCAAAAATAGATCGGA
>DMHB01000128.1 GCA_003449595.1 Microscillaceae bacterium
ACCGAGATTAATAGAAAAAAATACCAACTTAATTAGACAAAACCCCAAAAAAAATATACCCAAAATCCCTTAGGCCAAACCCCCCCCCCCAGTTTTTAGAATCACCCCGTAAAATGATATATGTCATTGAAAATCAGGCATCGTGTTCCTAACTTTACTATACAATTGGAAGGAAATTGAATAAAGTAACAAGGTTATGGCTTATCAAACAATGATGAATTTGGCCCAAGAAGGAGATGGGAAAGAGGTAAGGCTCAAGGCTAATGAGTTGATTTATAGACAAGGAGATGTATTCAAAGGATTATATCTGCTTTGTGAAGGACTTGTGATGAGTTATCGTGCCCCCTCCCCCCAAGCGACGGTAGGCATTTATTTTCACCCCCTCAACTCGATTATCGGAGTAAATAGCTTTCAAAACGAGCAATATCAATATACGGCCAAGGCACTTACTGATGTAAAACTGTTGTTTTTTGACAAAACCATGGTGCAAACGTATTTGCAATTAAGCCCCGGGCTGAAGATTTTGCTCTTACAAGAGTTGTGTAAGAAAATAAACCAAGTAGAATCTCTTTGGGATAAACTTCAACATAAAAAGCCAGAGCAAAAAGTGGCTTTGTTATTACAGCAAATTTTTAGCATTGTTCAGAAACACGGCCATCCCTACAAAGTATGTAGTTTACCCTTACAAGAATTTGCATTGGTATTAGCTATTTCGCAAAAGTCATTGGAAAAAATTTTGCAATCATTTGTACATCAAGAGTTTATCCAACTACATGGTCAGCAAATAATATTATTGCACGAAGAAAGCTTACAAGCACTTCAATAAGTAGTTCAGGCTATCTTATATTTGTGCTATGGAAAGAGACCTGCTCATTCAACAAACAAGGTTACAACTTGACCTCCCTCCTACTTCTGCCGGCAGCATAGAAGCATTTCAAAACACCTGCTTACGTCCTTTGCTCAAGTGGCATAATGATTTTTGGCTAATGATGTTTGAAGCCCAGTTAGGTTCTCAAAAATCGAATTATGATCAGCTTAAGCCTGCCCAGCAGATCGACATGTTGCGCCAAATTATCCAAAAAGACCCTTCTTTCAAATATCAACTAATTGGAGTGATAACCGGTTGGATGATACCTGCTGAATATACTTTTTACGCACAGCACAAAGCAGAAATCAATAAGCGGATTTTGGCAATGGTTATACAGCGTGTACAACATCAATGGGCAAACTTACAGGATAATTAAACAACTTTGGGCAATTGGGGGTTAAGCAAACATTCGTTTCTTAATGGTTAGATGTATAATTTGATAAATGTATCAAACAATGAACTATTGGTTAGTGAAATCAGAACCCTTCAAATATTCTTGGGAGCAGTTTGAAAAAGATGGAAAAACTTTTTGGGATGGAGTGCGCAATTACCAAGCTCGGAATAATCTCAAAGCCATGCGCTCAGGCGATTTGGTGTTATTTTACCACAGCAACGAGGGTAAGGAAGTTGTAGGCATTGCCAAAGTAGTGAAAGAAGCTTACCAAGATCCTACTACTGAAGATACCAACTGGGTTGTGGTGGATTTGTCGCCTGTGCAAAAACTGGCTAAACCTGTAGGCTTGGAACAAATCAAGACTGATAACCGACTGGCTGATATTGCGCTGGTTCGTCAAGGTCGTCTTTCGGTCATGCCTTTGGCTGCTGCCGAATTTGATGCCATTGTTGGATTGGGAAGCGAATAAGTTCACCGCTTCTTTGTGCATAACCCATAAAAAAACCCGCCTTACAAAGCGGGTTTTACATTTTTCATAGACAACTTGGCCTAATTAGCCACCGAAGTCGTCGAAGCGTATATTCTCGTTAGGGATACCCATATCATCAAGCATTTTCAGCACAGCGGCATTCATCATAGGAGGGCCACACAAATAGTATTCGATTTCATCAGGCTCAGCTACTTTACTCAAGTAGTTGTCATACAACACTTTATGAATAAAGCCAACATAACCTTCTCCATTTTCATCATGGATGTCTTGCTTTACTTTCCACTGGTCTTCCTCTAATGGTTCAGAAAGTGCTATATGGTATTTGAAATTAGGAAAATCTTTTTCTATGCTACGGAAATGCTCAGTATAAAACAATTCGCGACGCGAACGACCTCCATACCAATAGCTTACCTTGCGGTGTGTTTTTTCAGTATGGAAAAGGTGGAAAATATGCGAACGCAAAGGTGCCATACCTGCCCCGCCACCTATATAAATCATTTCACGCTCGGTAGGGTTAATATGAAATTCGCCATAAGGTCCTGAGATGGTAACTTTATCGCCGGGTTTGCGAGAAAATACATACGATGAACAAATGCCGGGATTTACATCCATCCATTTGTTGTTGGCTCTGTCCCAAGGCGGAGTAGCGATACGAATGTTGAGCATAATGATATTGCCTTCGGCAGGATGGTTGGCCATCGAATAGGCTCGGAAAATAGGCTCATCATTCATCATTTTCAATCCCCAAAGTTGGTATTTATCCCATTCAGGTCTGAATTTGTCTTTGCCGAATGAATCTTCCGGATGAGGAGCAATATCCATCGTACTGAAATCTACTTGACAAACAGGCACATCGATTTGAATATATCCGCCCGATTCAAAGTGTAGCGTTTCGCCTTCAGGCAATTTTACTACAAATTCTTTGATAAAGGTAGCTACATTGTAATTAGACACTACCTCACATTCCCATTTCTTGATACCAAATATTTCTTCAGGAATGCGGATGCGCAAATCGTTTTTCACTTTTACCTGACAAGAAAGGCGCACACCATCTTTACGCTCTTGGCGAGACAAATGGCCTACTTCGGTAGGTAATACATCACCGGCTCCTGATTCTACTACACACTTGCACATGGCACAAGTACCCCCGCCACCACAAGCAGAAGGCAAGAACATACTTTGTTGTGCTAAAGTAGAAAGTAATGTAGAACCGGCAGCCACAACTACAGGGTTGGCTTCATCGCCATTGATGATGATTTTGACCGGGCCGCTTTGTACCAATTTTTGTTGTGCAAAAAGCAGCAAGAACACAAGTAAGAGGATAACAACAGAGAAGGCCGCGATGGCTGCAACGATGGTTATGGTCATAAATGAAACATTTAAACAATTACTAAGTAAAAGTATTTCCGCATAAAGTCTGCAAATATACGTGAATTCAATATTTATTGCGACTTATTTTGCAAGTTTAAAGACTAACTCCTTGCGAAAAGAAAAGGTTATAATTTTTTTTTTCAAAATCCTTGCAAGTATTGCGTGCCGTCCAACATTTGCATTTGGTAAAAAATGGCGTTTCTGCGCACCCAAACCCATTGATTGGGTTGCTGAATTAAAAATATATTCGGGTTGGGAAGCACCGCCGCCATCATAGCGGCTTCTTCGGGCACTATCCGAAGGGCGCTTTTGCGGAAGTAGCGTTGCGCAGCGGCTTCTACCCCAAAAGTTTGTGGCCCCAGTTCGACAATGTTGAGATATACCTCTAAAATGCGTTTTTTCCCCCAGACCAACTCAATCAGCACCGTGAAATAGGCTTCTAAGGCTTTACGCAAATAGCTACGCGCCGGAAACAAGAACACATTTTTGGCTACTTGTTGGCTGATGGTGCTCGCCCCGCGTTTGATTTTAGCGGTTTTGTTATACACCTGCGCTTGCGCGATGGCCTCCCAGTCGAAACCTTGGTGTTGGAAAAATTTCTGATCCTCGGCAGCCACCACCGCTACGGCTAAATGGGGCGAAATTTCATTCAAATTCTTCCATTGGTAATAAATGCGCTTGTCGGGTTGTTGGTTGGGTATCGACCACTGGCGGATCAGCATTAGTGAGGTGCCCGGCACCGGCAACCACTTCAAAGCAACGACCCAAAGCACACTGCCTAACCACAACCAAAAAATCATCCAAAAGAGGCGTTTCAGCCATATCCAAACCCAGTGGCGGCGCTTGGCAGCCGGTATATTTTCGGAAGGTTGGGAGGGTGGTAGCAGCGTTTCCATCTTGCAAAATTAGGATTTTTGATGCTTTGGCCTACTAAAATTATGTATCGGCCACTTACAATTTATTGAATTTGCGCAGCTTGTAATACGCATACAAAACCCCGGCGCGCTTACGGTCAAAGCCTAACTCGCAAAACCAACCAATGATTTGTTCATCCGCTTGCGGGGTGGCACGAATGCGCCTGGCTAATTCGGGAAAGAAACCTTCTAAAATATGGACAGCCAGCTGGTGTAAGCCTTCGTCAGAGGCAATCATCATCTGGTAAAGGAGTTCGATATTCAAAGAAGCCCGAGGGTCGTTTGGCATACAGCAATTTCAAAAAAGGGGTTCTAAAAACAGCTGCGCCGAACTTAAACAAAACTCAGGCAACTGCTCATAAGCATCCAAGGGCAGCCGGCGAGCCACTTTCAAAAACTTACAATCTTGAATATGTTGCAGGGCTTCTTCGTAGCTTAGCTGAGAAGCAGGGGTATAATTGCCAGCATCAAAATGATAAGCCCATGGGTCGCGGGCGGTAGTCAGAAATACGTCTTGGCCTTGCCAAGTTTGCCACAAAGCAGGCGTAACGCGGTGTACGGCAGGTAAATCTTGCAACAACAAA
>DMHB01000400.1 GCA_003449595.1 Microscillaceae bacterium
CGGTTTCGGCGAGGGAACAGGCTGAAGATAGCCCTCGAACAGTGGCCCGTATTACGGCAGCCACCGGAGCAGAATTAGACAAGCTCCTGAAGGATATTTATGACCAAAAATTTGCCGGCACAATCATACCCGAGCAAATAGAGCAGCTCAACCGTGCCAAGTTAGCCACTGCCTTGGGTAGGCTGCAAGACCAATACGACCCCATCACCCTACAATGGTATAATAGACAAATGCGAGCTGTTTATAGCTTTAGCGCCGCCAAAAGCTACACAGAAGCCCAAGAGCTAAAAGCCCTTGTCTTTGATGCCGACGGCAACATTCGCCCTTATACCCAGTTCCGTGCCGATGCCTTGGCGCTGTACAACAACTACAATGAGAACTGGCTCGAAACAGAATTCAATACCGTAAAACGGGGCAACCAAATGGGGCGAAAATGGCTGCAAATTCAAAAAGATAAAGAAGCCTACCCTTTCTTGCAATACATAGCCGAATTAGACGACAGAGTCAGAGAGGCACACAAAGAACTTCACGGCTTCATAGCCGAGGTGGACGATGCCATTTGGAACGACATCTACCCGCCAAATGGGTGGAACTGTCGTTGCACGGTAAAACAGCTTAGCAGAAAGCAAGCTGAAGAACTAAAATCGCTTTGGCTAAGAAATTATGATGGAGACAGGAGTGTGAACAAGTCTTTATATGGCCCCATTGATGAATTTGCTACTAATATGCCTGAAAACTTTAAGCGAAACACAGGCAAAGAAGCTGTGATTGAAACAGAAAGCAGTGTTTACTACAAAAAATATAGTGGCAGTACAAAAAAATTTCAATTGAGACCTGAAAAAGACTACAATATGAAATCTATAGAACAGATTTATCAAAAGGCTAATCTTTTGCCTGCTCTGCTACCATCACCTGTGCAAACAGCTCAACAAATCGACGCTTGGTTTGCTCAAAATACTGTCAATAATCAAATCAGCTACCGATGGAATGGCATAACCCCTATTGATGTCTTTTTCACAAAAGATACACTCAAGCATATGAAAATGCCTAAGCAGTTAGCCGAAAAAAGATTTTTACTCTTTGGCTCTATCGACGATGTAATCAAAAACCCAGACGAAATATGGCTGAATGAATCAGCACAAGTAAAAGGGTTCGTATTCATCAAATACTATCAAGATAAGCCCGTAGTGGTAATTGTATCTGAAAAGAATGCAATACAGACGCTTTATCAGCTTGATAACCCGCAAAAAAATGAGAGGCTTGGTAAGCTAATTTATAGAAAATAAAAAGGAGGCCAAGGTACGTGTTCTCCTCACTAAAAAGTGATTAAACCTCTCTTATGGCCTCCTGTAAAAGAACCCAAATATACAAACAATGCAAGAATTAGAAAAGTTTTTAGCCGAAAATATTCAAATCGCCCTCACCATCACGGGCGTAGAGGCTATCAAGTTCTTCCAAGAACTCATAGATACCCAAAAGGATGCCCAAGGGCAGCCTTTTGAAAAGCGAACCCATACCCTGCGCCGTCAACAAGGCAAAAAAATACTCAAAGATAGAAACACCCTTTACGATGCCATTCAGGTATTAGACACCGACCTAAACCAAAAAACCACAAAAATAGGCTTCTCCGATGCCGAAGCCCCTTATGGCAAATACCACAACGAAGGCACTGAAATCACAGTAAGTGCCCGTATGAAGAAATTCTTCTTTGCCCAGTACTACAAAGCTTCAGGCAAAGTAAAAGAAACTGAAAAGGGCAAAAGAAGCCGTTCACGCGAAAACCTAACCCTTGAAGCCGATGCGCAATTTTGGTTCAATATGGCCTTAAAACCAGTGGGTAGCACCATCATTATACCCAAACGCCAATTCATAGTAGATGACCACCCCGAGCTAAAACAACGCATCGAAGACACAGTAAAGCAAGTGATAGAAGAACGTACTGCCAAGTTTCTAAACGACCAAAATATAAAGCTATGATGCCAAAGAAAAACAACAAAGTCTTACTCCAAGAATGGGAAGCCTACTGCAAGCACATCCAAAACTTGCAAGACACCTACATCGCCCCAGAGCGCCCTGCCGAAAAACAACAGCGTATCAAAGCTCTTTTGGCAGACTATGAGGCTTTTGTCCAATACTATTTCCCAAGCATTACAGGCGGTGTTGCTTCTGCGCCATTCCACATACAAGCAGCCAAAACAATCAAGCAAAACAATAGGCTAAAAGCTGTTTTCGAGTGGGCCCGCGATCACGCCAAATCTACCCATCTATCGCTTTTTGTACCCCTTTGGCTCAAACCCCAAGGCTTGTTTAAGTCTATGCTCCTTGTCTCCAACAACGAGACAGATGCTGTACGCATACTTTCCAAAATACAAGCGCATCTTGCCAAAAATACACGCTACATTGCCGATTTTGGCGAGCAAAGCTTACTGGGCGATTGGACAACAGGAGAATTTACCTCCGCCGACGGCACTTATTTCCGAGCCATCGGCAAAGGACAATCGCCAAGGGGTACTTCATCAGCCGAAAATGTACGCCCAGACCTTATCATCATCGACGATTTCGACAATGACGAGGAAGTACGCAATCCAAAACGCATCAAAAACGGCGTAAAGTGGATTAAAGAAGCCCTTTTCAACGCGATGGATATGGGTAAAGGCCGATTTGTGATGGTCGGCAACCGCATACACAAGCATTCTGCCCTTGCCCAAATTGCTGCCTCCAAAAACATACACCACCACGTTGTCAATGCCCTTGATAAAGACGGAAACCCGTCTTGGCCTTCCAAATACAGCCTCAAAGAGCTTCAGGATGTATTTGAATTTGTCGGCTATATCTCTACCCAAAAAGAATACTTCAACAACCCCATCGAAGAAGGCACCATATTCAAGCCCGAATACATCGCTTACACCAAGCTGCCAGCCCTAAACGAGTTCGAGGCTATTTGTACCTACTTCGACCCCAGCTGGAAAAGCTCAAGCAAAGCCGATTTTAAAGCCATCGTTACCGTCGGCAGCCATAAAACCAAGCTCTACATCATCGACATATTCCTGAGGCAAACTGCTATGCACCACGCCACTGCTTATATGTATGACCTTTGCCGCTACTTGCCCGAAACAGCCTACTTCTTTATGGAATCAAACTTTATGCAAGACGAACTACTCAATGAGTTCTATGAGCAAGGACTCAAAGAAGGTTTTCAGCTTCCCATTTCCGGCGACTATCGCAAAAAACCCGACAAGTTCGCCCGTATCGAAAACCTTGTACCACTTTTCGAGCGCAAACTATTGATGTTTGACCAAAACATCAAAGACCGACCCGACACCGAACTTGCCATCGACCACCTTTTGGCAGTAGAAAAAGGAAGCCGAACACCCGACGACTTTCCCGATGCCCTCGAAGGGGCTATCTATAAAATAAGAAGAGAGATAGTTACACAAGACACCGAGAACCTCTTCAGAGTCGGCAAAAGGTCGGTAAAATACAGCTATTAAATTTTAGCCATTTTAAAGCCCTACAATCAATCCTATATCCAAACCCTAATACATATACTTAAAAAACAAAATAATTCATTCTACCCTGTTCGCCTTGTGTTCGACTGGCTTCCAAATTTATCAATTCTTAATTATCCATTATCAATTATCATCTACTATGTTTCTAACACTCGAAGATTACCACGCCATCATCGACAGCCAAGAGCTTTCCCACTTAGCCCCTACCGATGCTATCAGGCTTAAAGCTGAAAAAATGGCTATCCAAAAAATCAAAAAACAAATCAGCCGACAATACGACGCAGAAGCTGTTTTTAGCGCCATTGGAGATGAAAGGGACGACACCATAGTAGAATATACTATTTACTATGTGCTTTACATCCTTTACAACCGCATCGCCAAAGTTAAAGTCCCCGACGACCGATTCGAGCAATATACAGAAGCAAGGGCATTCTTCGAGAATATCCGAAAAGATGAAATAGATGCCGATTTGCCCCGCAAAACACCGCCCGAACAACAAGACAGTCCAATCATTCGCTTTGGGTCAAACCCCAAGCGCAAATCTCATAAGTTTTAGTAGCTATGAACATAGAAGTAAAATACATCGTTGACGAATCACAGCTTGTACAGGCTGAAAAACAAGTAAGAGCCATTGCCGACTCGCTTGGCCTCGGCAGAGCCGAAACACGCAAAGTGGAAGAAGGCTTTGAGCGCATTGCAGCGGCAGGCCGTACAGCAGAGCAAAGCACCCGCAAAAGCGCCCAAGAGCAAGCAAACCAATACGGCAACCTCAACAAAATGGTAAAGCAAGTAGGCCAAACACTACTCGCCGCCTTTGCTATAGACAAGCTTACAGACCTAACCAAGCAAATATTCAACACCACTGCCGAGTTCCAAAAATACAACGCCGTGCTTACCAACGCATACGGCTCTGCGCAGAAAGCAAACCAAGCTTTCGATATGATACTCCAGTTTGCCTCCTCTACCCCTTTCCAAGTTTCAGAGCTGACAGACAGCTTCATCAAACTAAAAAGCGCCGGACTCGAACCCACTCAAAAAGAGATGGAAAAACTCGGCGACTTGGCGGCGGCCAAAGGCAAGTCTTTCGACCAACTAACCGAGGCAGTGATAGACGCGACGACGGGCGAATTTGAGCGTCTCAAAGAATTTGGAATCAAGACGGCACAACAAGGCGACGTCGTCAAGTTTACCTTCCAAGGCATCACCCGTACCGTCGCAAACAACAGCGCCGAAATTCAAAAGTACATACTGTCGCTTGGCGATATGAAAGGCATCAAAGGCGGTATGCAGGCAATCAGCCAAACATTGGGCGGGCAATGGTCAAACCTGATGGACACCGTTGACCAACTTTTCGTCGCCGTCGGCACTAAACTGACACCGGCCTTTGGCGACGCTATCAGTGTCGCAGCGTCGTTCCTAAACACCGTCAAAGAGACGATAGCCCCGTCGCGCTCTGCCGCCGACGCCGTCAAGGATCAGCAGACCCAGCTCAACTACTTAGTGCTGAAAGCTACCGCCGCCAACACCAAAGAGGAAGAGCGCAAACAGCTCATCCAACAAATACAAGCCGAGTACCCCAACTTCCTCAAAAACCTCAACGCCGAAACCGTAACCAACGAGCAATTAGCCTCCAGACTCAATGAGGTAAACAAAGCCTACGTATTCAAAATCCGTATGGCGCAAAAGCAAGAGGAAATCGACAAAAAAGTAAAGGAAATAGCCACCCTCCAAAACCAAATCGACGACCAAAAACAAAAAGCATTGAAGCTTTTCATCGCAGACCAACAAAAGTTGGTTCGCTTAGGGGTCGATGTTTCCAAAATTCAAGGCAAAAACATCTTTGAATCTGAAACACAAGTAATCGCTTGGGGGGCAGTTGCCGACGCAATTTCTAAATATCAAGAAGAACTTAACAACCTTATCGACTCACCTTACAGACAAGGACAACTCGAAATGAAAATCAACGAGTTAGTTAAAATCAGGGATGCTATTTCAGGCAGCAAACAGTCTAATGATGCACGCAAACTTGAAGACAACATCCTTGGCTTGCAAATTGACTTAGACAATACCATCGCCCGTGCCAAAAAAGAGGCTGCCGACCTCTCGCTTACCGAAACCAACACCGCCAACACCGCTACTGGTGTGCAAGGGCCATCCGACGAGCAAATCAAACGCGCACAAGCTGCCCGCGAGCGTATGCTCGAATTAGAAACCCGCTACAACAAACTGGTAGCCGATATTCAAACCGCCCAGCGCGAACAGGGTTTAGACACCCTAAAACAAAGCCTAAGCGATGAAAAAGAAGCTTATGAGCTAAGAAAACAGTTTCTCGACCAAGCCTTAATACAAGATACTGCCGATAGTTATGCCCGCCGTGCCGTCCTAATGCAGCAAATACAAGCGCAGACACTTCAAGACATCCAACAGCAAGCCCAAGACCAAATAGCCGTCCTACAAGCCGAGCAAGCAAAAGAACTGCTCAATAGCGAAATAACCGAGACTGAAAAGGTCAAGATAAGGCAGATTTATGCCAAGGAAATCGAAAAGGTCGAACAGCAAGCGAATGCCGAGCGACTGCAAGCCGAACACGACTACAACAAAGAGCAGGAACTACTGCTCAGACAAGCTGCCGACGACAAGAAAAAACTGCTCATTCAGCTCAATAGCCAAGCCATTGACCTATCCAATGAGCAATTAAGCATAGAGTTGCAAGACTTAGACAAGCAACTCAATACACAGCTTATCGCCTTACAGCAAGACTATATACGCCAGCGTGAAGCACTCAATGCAGACCCAAATACAAGCGAAGGAAAACTTGAAATCGAACGTTTTGAGCGACAGCATCAACTCAACTTGGTTCAAATTACCTACCAAGGCACTAAACAACGCATCACTGCCGAAATACAAGCCTTAGAGGAGCAACTAAGCATCCAAAAAGACAATGCTTTTGAAAGGTTTAGAATAGAGGCTGAACTTGTAAAAAAGAAAAAAGAAGCTTCCGATGCCGAATTGGCCTATTATAAAGCCAACGAGCAAGCCAAAACAGAAACAGAAGCCCAAGAAATACAAAAAAGAAGGCAGCTTACCGATGCAGCCCGTCAGTTAGCTACCGAGGCCGTTACAGCCATTTTTCAATACAACACCGATGCCCAACGCCAGCAAACCGAAGCCGAAATACAAACCCTACAGGCAGCCAAAGACAGAGAATTGCAGCTCGTTGGCAACAATGAGCAAAGCAAAGCCTTTGTGATGGAGCGCTACCGCCAGCGCGAACGACAACTCAAAATACAGCAGGCCGAGGCTGACAAGCAAAATAGCGTGTTTCAAATACTGCTACAAACAGGCGTAAACGTAGTGAGAGCCTTCCCTAATCCCATCGCAATGGCTTTGGCCGGAGCGTTAGGTATTTTGCAAGCTTCTCTAGCCAATTCGCGCCCTTTGCCCCGATTTAGAGATGGCGTAGAGTTCGTATCAGGTAATGGCGACAGCCGGAGCGATTCTATTTTAGCGCGCCTTAGCTTAGGTGAGCGGGTAGTCGATTCTAAAACCAATGCCGAATACAGAACCACGCTCAGCGCCATACACCGTAGGCAAATAAAGCCACAAGAAATCAATGATTTTGTACAGTCTGTAGTAAACCCCAACAAGAACACCGCAAAAAAAGGCGCAAAAGGGCAAGACAAGGAAGCTGACTCAACGGTACAAACTACCATTGCGCCTGTCAATGTCAACGTCATAGCCGACGAAAAAGGCTTTGCCGTCTATGTCGAAAAACAAAATAGCCGTATCAAATACCTTGAAAATCGTTACCACTCCAAATTCTAATTATCCATTATCAACCATCAATTATAAATTATTATGAGCCAAGCCGAAATTCTCTACCGATTCATCCAACAAATTGTACAGCAAGATATACCTGAAGTAAAACACGTAAACCTGTTTCACGCACAGAATACAAACCCGGCGCAAACGCTTCGTTACCCTGTGCCAGCCGTTTTGCTACAGCTGCAACCTACCACTGCCAATAAGCTTGAAGAACTGTTTTACAATGAACTGATGCCCTTTAGCATCCACTTGGTGATGAACAACATAGCAGAAACAAGCACGGATAGCGAAGTAGAGTCACTTAGCTTGCTGCAAAAAGTAAAAAAACAACTCCTGATTAGTCAGTTGCCCGACTTTTTTGTTGACTTGCGATACCAGATCGGAAGA
>DMHB01000264.1 GCA_003449595.1 Microscillaceae bacterium
CGCCACCAAATGGCAGAGAAAGAGTATTTTTCCCCCAAAGGACGTATTGCCGAAATCGAAAAAGAGATCAAAGAAGTACAGCGGCAAAAAGAATTGGTCGATGCTTTGCTCAACGAATTGAACCGAAAACAGACCGATATTCGCTTAGAACTTACAGCGGTGCGCGAACGATTGGCCGCCGAATTTGAAATCGATGCAGATGCGCTAATGCAAGCGCAACCCGCCGAGGAAGAAGAAGAGGAAGAAAATACCCTGTCGGAGTTTGAACTGAAAGCCCGGATGGACGATCTCAAAAAACAGATTGAACGCATCGGTGCCATCAATCCTATGGCGATGGAAAGCTATAACGAGATGAAAGAACGCTACGATTTCATCGAAGTACAGCGCAATGATTTGCACAAATCGAAAGATGATTTGTTGAAGACCATACAAGAAATGGAAAATTTTGCGAAAACAGCGTTTCTCAAAGCTTTTGAGCAAATACGCTTGAATTTTATCCACGTGTTTCGTTCGCTTTTTTCAGAAGAAGATACCGCCGATTTGATTTTGACCGACCCCGAAATGCCTTTGGAGTCTAAAATTGATATTGTAGCCAAGCCAAAAGGCAAACGCCCGCTGACCATCAGCCAGCTTTCGGGTGGGGAAAAGACCTTGACAGCAACAGCGCTTCTTTTCGCCATTTATCTCCTCAAACCTGCACCATTTTGTATTTTCGATGAAGTCGATGCACCATTGGACGACACCAACACGGATAAATTCAATCAGATTATCAAAAAGTTTTCTAAAGATTCTCAATTCATCATTGTTACCCACAACAAGCGCACAATGGCCAGCACCGATGTAATGTATGGTATTACAATGCCCGAGCAAGGGGTTTCGCGGGTTGTGCCGGTCGATTTGAGAAGCTTGGCTTAAACAAGCTGATTATGTATTCTTGCTTGTTTTTAGAATTTCGGGCGTTCCTGTTTCTTTGGGCTTTACAGAACGAGGGCTTAAATCAATATATATCAATTCATCCCCTTTTTCGATGGGGAGGTTGAAAGAAGCCACCGGGATTAAATTTCTCCTACCTTTTTTGATAAAGAGTGGCAGAATGCTTTTGCGATGCTTGGGATGGGCAAGAAAAGTGTTCAATTCCTCCTCAGAGGCAATGGTCAAATAGCAAGGTTCTTGTGCAGATTTTCTGGTTAATTTTCGTTCGATATGTGGTAATTGCCAGTGGGTGCCTCTGAATAAATTGTTTTCAGAAATAGGCAGTGCCAAAGAGGCTGTTAAAGACTCTCGCGCTGAAATGAGCTTGAAAGTATTTTCTTCTCCAAATTCCAATTCAAAAATCTTACAGGCTTTGTCATTTTTTTGGTCATCTGCCGAAATGGCTAAAAAAGTGCTGTACCGGTGCAGGTCTATTTTTTCTAAGCTTTTTTTATCTAATAAGTTGCCGTGAAAAATGAACAAATCGGCTTTAGAACTAAGATTAATTCTGGGTTTGGTAGGGTCGGCCATTAGGGTTGGAATTTTGAACGATGCTAAAATTTTGACAATCAAGCTACCCAAGGCATTGTCGCCCATTACGATAAACCCCTTGGCACTATTATTAAATTCTTGCTCGCGGGGCAATATCAATTTTATCAAATAGCCGCTTGTCATACTGGTTACCAATGCCATCACCACAAGGGCCACAAAAATAGGTTTGTCGATCAGACCTGCCTGTAAGGCCAACGTTGCTAAGATAATCTCCATAGCACCGCGGGCGTTCATTCCAAAACCTACAGCCAAAGCCTTCCGCCAAGAAAACCCACCCCAATAGGCACCCAAACCACAGCCAATAATTTTGCCAAAATAAGACAATAGCATAATGATAAGCACCAATTGCAAGTTGAAATTGTGAATGAAATCGACTTTTAGTCCAATTGATACAAAAAACAAAGTAGCGAAAATATTTGTAACAAAGTCGTGGATGGTTTCTTTGGTTTTACTGCTCATATGTACAGAATCACCCAAAGCAACGGCTACGATAAAAGAACCAAAGATGGCGTGAATGCCAATAGACTCAGTAAAGGCTGCGCCCAAAAAACCCAGCGTGATGGTAAAAGCCAAAATACCTCCCGGAAACGAAAGTGAATTATTGACATAAGGCAGCGCTTTGTCGAGCAATTTGCGTCCTATGCTCAGCATTAAGAAGGTAAAGCTCAGGGTGGCCATCACCGTGAACACCAGTGTAGCGACATTGCTATTTGAGTTCATCAGGGCTAAAATCACTGAAAAAAACATCCAGCCCAAAAAATCATCCATCATCGCTGAGGCAATGATGAGCATGCCTAACTTTGACTTGAATAACCCAAGATCCATCAGTGTCCTGGCAATCACCGGCAAAGCACTGATGGAAAGCGCTGTGCCTAAAAACAAGTTAAACAGAAGGTTATTTTGGGTAAATGTGGCAGGAAAAAAAGAAGTAGCAAAAAAGCCTAACAAGAAAGGTATCACGATGCCCATAAAGCTTGTCATCAGGGCACGGCGGCTTTGGTTGAATATAAGTGATAATTCTACTTCTAATCCGGCGATGAACAGCAATAAAATGACAGCAATAGAGGTAAGACCGTGTAAAACCAAGGGTGAAGCGCCTTTGGCAGGAAACAAGGTTTGAAAAAGCTCGGGGAAGTAGTGGCCAAATAAAGTAGGTCCTAACAAAATGCCTGCTAATAGCTCACCCACCACGGCTGGCTGGTTAAATTTTTTGACTATTTCAGCCAATATGCGCCCAATCAACAACATTGTACTGACTTGTAAAAGTAAGATGATGATTTCGTGGTGAGAAAGCGATTGCATAGGGTAGAGCTGAATTACAACCTATCAATTTAAAACACTTTATTGGCAAATGAAGGCAATTCGCTTCAGTTTTATGGATTTCGGGCTAAAGAAGGTGATAAGAAATAGGCACTTTTCAATGATAAAGTGGATTTAAACCTCTTTCTTGTGAATGCACTTATGACTCTAAGTTCAATGGATCTAAGTACCTAAAGTGCCCATTCATTCGAATAATCTTTTTGGCCTTTTCCATTTGTTCAATCACTGGAATGGCTTTGTTAAGATGGTCGAGCAGATAAGCTTGTCTTTCGCGCTCACTGAGGATTCCCAACAGCTCATATTCTTGTTCGGGGCTAAGCCCTATTTTGTGCCCAATCTGATACGACAAAGGCAGGTGGTTGGCAATAGGAATACTTACTTCGAGCAGTTTCTCAATTCTTTCGATTTCTTTGCGTAACAAACCGGCTTGGGGTGCATCGTCAGATAAATTGTTATCCAAGGTTTGTACACGCCCACCGGAATAAAGCTTATCGCGCACAGGATTCTCAAAAGTAAGCACTTTAAATACGCTTAGTCCTACTGTTTTGATATCCATTTTGCCATCGTCATATTGTTGTACCAGCTTTTCTAACTTGATTTCGGTGCCCAAGCCCGGCATCCGATTATTGAGGTAAGAAGGGATGCCAAAAGTGGAGTCGGTGGCCAAACATTCACCAATTAATTGTCGATAGCGTGGTTCGAAAATGTGAAGATTCACTTTTTCGCCTGGGAATACAATGATGCTGAGAGGGAAAAAGGTAGAAATTTCTCCATGCTGAATTTAAACTATCAATCTTTGTGTTGTCATGGACTAACCCTTCACAAGGCATATTGTTATAAAATAATGTGTATCCACAGAAGTTATAGCCTTGTTTTTTGAATGCGTATGCCAACCTTATTAACCGCTTTTAAGGGGTTTTGACGCATATATTGAGTCAATTTAAAAGTATGTTTTCCCGGCGTTTTAAATTTGAGTGCAGGAATTGCTACCAAATCAGCAGTAAAGTTTTTGGCTTTCCAATCGGGTTTACCAATAGGTTTGCCCGATTTTTCTTCAAATAGTAATACGTGTTGTAACTGACTGGCTACTATTTTGCCTGATGGATCGAAACATTCATAGCGCACATATAAATTGTAAAATGGATAATCCAAGGTGTTTTCAATGATATAATCCACTTGATAAGTAGCGTTGGTATCCTGAATAGTAAATTCAAAAGCCGGTACTTGTTGTAAGTTCCATTGGCCTTGGGTAAGGGTTACGTGTTTTTCGACTACAACAGAGGAATTACAAGCTGCCAAAATGCCCAGCATACAAATGGCTCCTATGTGTATAAGTCCAAGCCTTGTTCGCAATTTAGGGGTTATTTTTAGGTGGAAACTTCTTCTTATTTTTTTTCTTTTTTGGCCTGAATTGTCCTTTGTTGGCTTCGTTTTCAGTTGTTTTGTTAGATTGGCTGGTATTCCCTTGTTGAGATGGATTTTGCGACTTGCGTCCCTCATAGGGTTGTTTGCCTGAATGCTGCTTTGGCCTGTCTTTATCTTTTAGTTTTATCAGCGGAGTATTTTGTTTGGGCTTTAACTCGATCTCATTTTCAAACAATGTTTCAGGCAATTTACCGGCAGCATTCATTTCCAAAATCTCAACTACTCTGCTTACTGGTACTGGATGCCAAGTGGTTTCATCGGTGCTATATGAAAACCACATTATTTTTTTGAATATGTCTGTCTTATTCAGCCTTGCATCGCCTTTTTTGGTATGCAGCGGTTTTTCAACCGTGGGAATGTCCTGCAAAGCATCCACATATGTTTCGAGTTCATAATTCAAGCAGCATTTGAGCCGCCCACACTGCCCCGACAACTTGGTAGGATTAAGGGATAAATTTTGATATCGGGCGGCAGAAGTAGCCACACTTTTGAAGTCGGACAGCCAAGTAGAGCAGCACAATTCTCGCCCACAAGAGCCAATACCCCCCAGTCGGCCTGCTTCTTGGCGCAGACTGATTTGTTTCATTTCGACCCTGATTTTAAACTCAGCAGCCAGTACTTTGATCAATTCACGGAAATCGACACGGTCGTCTGCTGAATAATAAAAAGTAGCCTTGGTATTATCGGCTTGAAACTCAACATCTGAAAGTTTCATTGAAATACCCATTTCTCGGATAATTTCTCTGGTACGATACATCACAGGTAGCTCTCGGGCTTGGGCTTGTTCCCATTTTTTATCGTCTTGCTCGGTAGTCTTTCTTATAATTTTACGAATGGTGTCGTCGTCAGCTATTTTTTTCTTGAGCATTTGCAAACGCACCAATTCGCCTTGCAATGAAATGACCCCCATATCATATCCACCGCTGCTTATCTCAACCACTACAGTATCGCCGGTAAATAATTCTAAGTTTTCTGTATTGCGGTAAAATTCTTTTCTACCATTTTTAAACCGGATTTCAGTTATTTGAAAACGCTCGGCTCGGGGCACATCCATATTGCTGAGCCAATCGAAAACATTCATTTTATTGCAGCCCCCTGTACCACAGGTGCCATTATTTTTACATCCGGATACACCGGACTTAGTTTTATTCTTAGACCCACAACTGCCGGTGGAACAACTTACACAACCCATATATATATTTGGTAAAAGCTTATTTTAAAAAGGGGAAAAGATCATAGCCAATGTCTTTTCTAAAGTATTTTTTTTCAAAGTTAATCAAACTTGCTGAATGATTGGCTTGTTGTAGTGCTTGTTGTAGGGTAGGAGCCAGCGCTGTAATGGCAATGACTCTTCCGCCTTGTGTGATGATTTGTCCGGCTGAATCTTGCGTAGTTCCTGCGTGAAACACAAAGGTCTCCTGAATTTGATCCAATCCTTCAATTTTCTTATGTCTCTCAAAGGCTTCAGGATAGCCACCTGAAACTAAAAACAGGGTGGCTGCATAATCATCACTTACTTCTAATTGAATGGTATCTAACTTTTGTTGGGCGACTGCTTCCATCAATGTTACCCAATCTGTATGGATTCTTGGCAAAATGGCTTCTGTTTCAGGGTCGCCCAAGCGCACATTGTATTCGATGACGTAAGGCTCGCCTGCCACACACATCAGGCCTATAAAAATAAACCCCCGGTAGTCTATTTTTTCTGTTGCCAATCCTTGCAATGTAGGTTTTACAATGCGTTCTTCTACTTTCTGCATCAGCAGCGCATCAGCAAAGGGCACCGGAGAAACAGCTCCCATCCCGCCGGTGTTCAATCCGGTGTCGCCTTCTCCGATGCGCTTATAATCTTTGGCTGTGGGCAGCATCAAATAGTTTTTGCCATCGCAGAGCACAAAAGCCGACATTTCGATGCCTTCTAAAAATTCTTCGATAACCACCGTATCGCTTGCTTCTCCAAATTTGGCTTCTTCAAGCATTTCCTGAAGGGTTTTTTGGGCTTCTTGATAGGTTTGGGCGATGACCACCCCTTTGCCGGCAGCCAGTCCGTCAGCTTTGATGACGATGGGCAATGGATGAGTTTGAATGTATTGCAAGGCTTGAGGCAGGGCAGATTTATGAAAACTTTTATAACCAGCCGTAGGGATTTGATACTTGACCATAAAATTTTTCGCAAAATCTTTACTTCCTTCCAGTTGTGCCCCTTGTTGGTCGGGGCCGATAACAGCCAGGTGGTAGGTAAGCGGGTGAGCTGCAAAGAAATCTTTGATGCCTTTCACCAAAGTCTCTTCCGACCCCACAACTATCATTTGTATGTTATTGTCGATACAGAAAGCAGCCAGGGCTTCAAAATCAGTAGGAGGGATGGCCACATTTTTGCAAAGTTTGGCGGTGCCGGCATTACCGGGGCAAGCAAAAAGCTGTGATACACGCTTACTTTGGCTCATTTTCCAAGCCAAGGCGTGTTCTCTGCCGCCGCTGCCAATAATTAGTATATTGATTGTATCCATGTGTTATTTTATAAAATCGCTTGTTTCAATGGTTGGGGTAGCAGGAACTTGTTTTTTCTTTTGGCGCTTCGGTCGATGCGGGCGCGAAGTAAAAATTTCGTCTCCCATCAAAATACTGATAGGATGAAGTTCGACATAAGCAGAGCAAACTTCTTTGATAATGGCAGCCATAGGCAGGGCGATGATCATTCCTGCAATTCCCCATACAAAACCTCCCAAAAAAAGTGCAATGATGCTGATGATTGGATTGAGATTGACTCCGCCGCCTACAATTTTTGGAGTTAGAAAATTATCATCAATAAATTGAATACATACAAAAAGTGTCAGTACGGCTGCCGGATAGGCCAAACTATTGTAGTTGAGCAAGGCATACAAACAAGGGATAAAAGCACCAAATGTGGTGCCTACATATGGGATAACAGCCATCAATGAAGCTAAAAATCCAAAGAAAAAAGGATAATCTATGCCAATGAAATAAAGGCCAAGGCTATTCAATATGCCGATGAGTAAAATGACCAAGCCTAAGTTGAATATGTATTTTTTGCCAATATTTTGTACCGATTTCAGCATTTTTAAAAAAGGGGGCAGCTTGGTGTCAGGCACAAAACTACTCAGGGCTGTAATGATTGAATCGCGATAAATCAATATTAAAATCGCATAAATAGGAATCATCCCTATCATTGAAAGTGTTAAACCCGCAAATCCAATGGTTTCAGGCACGATCGAGCTGTTGAAAAGCCAGTTGTAAAGTTGTTGTGTAGATTTGTCAATATCGGGAATTTGCACGAAGGGAAGATAACTTTGTAACAGGTTTTCTAAGCGGTCGGTAAGTTGCTGCAACTTTTGCCCGAAGCCTTCAAAGGCTAACATAATGCTGATGATTTGGGCAGAGAAAAAAATCGTTATTCCCGAAGTCAAACTCAATAAAATGATAAATGTAAACACCGAAGCCCATAAACGAACCATTCCCCAACGCTCTAAACGCTTGCAAAGCGGGAGTAAAATAAAAGCCAATAATCCGCCGAAGGTAATAGGAATGAGCAATACCTGTGCCCAATCTAATATGACAACCAGCGCAATAAGACTGATAAGCCAGTAGGAAAAGTAATGTACTGAAAAATGTAATTTTGGAGCTTCTTCCATACACGCTGTGTAAAACTAAGCGATGATATTGGGCACAACAAAGTGGTTCATTTCAACCTGTGGGGCATTTTGTAGCCCTTGGTTATCAGTAAAAAAACGTACTATCTCGTCTTCGCGCCAAGCGTTGACTACCTCACTGATATGATGCAATGGGGTGATGTCGTCAGTATTCAATTCGTTGAGTTTGGCAGCCCATTCTAAGATTTGGTTCAAAGCATCGAGCATTGCTGCTTCTTGCGCTTGTGGCAAATGCAAACGCGCCCGATGGGCTAATGTTTGGAGTTGGTTGGTATCGAGTAGAGGAGTC
>DMHB01000332.1 GCA_003449595.1 Microscillaceae bacterium
ATCTACTTTCTAATCTGCCACAAGTTGCTTTTACCCAAGCCATATGCATTGCAGATGTAAGAATACCAAAATTATATAAAGTCGCATTTGGAACTGACAAGCAAGAATTATTAAGAATATCATCTTTGGTCATAAAACCAATTGGAATGTAATTCCTGTTTTCAGAAGAATGAGAGGGGATTAAAATATAATTTGTTTCTGGTTGTCTATTTTCCGTGAAAAGTGTTGGCTTGTTAGCCCAATCTTGCGTTTGCTTTTTAGAACTTGCTAATCGCATTTTTCTAACGCCTTCGATTCTTTTCAAAACATTTGGCATTTGCTTTAACTCATTTGGCTCTACATCAACAAGCCACAAACAATAACGTTTCTCACCGTTTATAAATTCGTGGGCTGAAATGAGTGGTTTAATGTATTTAGCTGCTTTGGGTTCTTTTGTCAAAAAATCGTTTTTTTCTGACTCAGTGAAAAGAAAATTACCACCATCAGTAGGCTGACTACCTTTGTACATTTCAGAAACATTGCAAATAGGTTACGATTTAGCTCTTATCAAAACATCCTTCGCATCCACCAAATAGGGATTGATATTTTTTGCCTTGATTTCGTGAGCTTCGCCTTTGATGTCTTCATACTCAAAAATACTTTTTTCATTGGTGTCATAATTGGCAAAGCCTATGATTACGCAATAAACGGCAGCATTTCCTTTAGCTTCGTTGCTCCACTTAAAAGTTCGATGGGCAAAATGAATTTTGATTTTGTATTTATACAGCATTTGCCCCCAAAGTATGCTTGTTTGTTCGCCTTGCACAATGGAGTTGGTAGAAACAAACGCTGCTTTGGTTTTTGTGCCTTGTATGTATTTGGCTGCTTTGATATACCAACCACTTACATAATCTAACACACCACTACCATCCGCATTTTCAAACTGTTTTACAATTTGGTCGCGTTGGTTTTGCTTCATTATCTTAGACCCAATAAAAGGCGGATTGCCGATGATATAATCAAACTTGATTTCATTAGATTGTTCCGGTTGGCCTTTATGGACAGAATAAGTTTCAGCTTGCACGTTCACTTCGCGGTATTCCGTTTGTGGTTCCTCAACCAAAAATATATTGGCGTGTTTGGCTACTACATTGATGGCATTTATTGGGTTTAACAAACCCTGCCAATCGGTTTCTAATGCGTCTCCGTGAATGATAGTAGCCGCTTTCTTCAAGGGCAAACGCACAAAGTATTGCCCAAACTCGCTGCTTACCAGCATATTCATCTGGTGGTCAATCAACCACATCGCTACTTCGGCTATGCGCGCAGGAAATTCTTCATATTCAATGCCATAGAACTGATCTACATCAATCCAAAGAATTTCGCTTACATCCAAAAATGCCTGCCCCGATTTATGAATCACTTTCAATACTTCAAATTCTAACAACCGCAGCTCTCGGTAGGTGATGACCAAGAAATTGCCACATCCACAAGCCGGATCAAGGAATTTCAGCGTACTAAGTTTTTTATGAAATTCTTTTAGCTTGGCGCTTGAGCCTTTTACTGCTTCAAACTCAGCCCATAGTTCGTCTAAAAATAGCGGCTTGATAAGTTTTAAAATATTGGTTTCGCTGGTATAATGCGCCCCAAGGTTGCGGCGTTCTTGGGGGTTCATCACACTTTGAAACATAGAGCCAAAAATAGCAGGCGATATTTTGCTCCAGTCAATGTAGCAACATTCCAAGAGCGCCTGCCTCATTTTGCTGTCAAAACTTGCTGTGGGCAGGATTTCTTCAAACAACTTGCCGTTTACATACGGGAAATCGGCCAATTGCTCGTCAAGGTTTTTAAATCGTTTTTCCTTGGGTGTGTTCAGCACCTGAAACAACTCTTGGAGTTTGGCGGCCAAGTCGCTACCGTCTATTTGGGTGCGTTGTTCAATATATTCTTGAAACTGCTGCTTGTTGAAAATGGTGGTGTCTTCGGCAAACAGGCAAAACAGAATACGCACCAAGTAAACCTCCAAAGGGTGGCCGGTGTAGCCAATTTCTTCCAACCTATCGTGCAACTTGCCCATTAGCTCGGCAGCTTTGATATTGGCCGGGTCTTGTTCTTTGTAAACCTTCTTCTGATAGCCCAACAAATAGCCAAAATGCTGCACATTGCTTACCAGCTCAGGGAGCTTAAAAGCAACCGTTTTTGACTCCTCCAAGTCGTAGAAGCGGAAGTTTTCAAAATCACAAATAAGTATGTATTTCGGCAGTTCGTGTTCTTTGAGTCCGTGCGTATAGGCGATGGCTTGGTCGTAGGCTTTGTCAAGATTTTTGCCCCTGCTTTTCATTTCAATCAAAATCATCCCCTTCCATAGCAAGTCAATATAGCCGTCTTTATCGTCCAACTTTTTCACCCGATGCTCGAAGGTAGAAACCCGCTTGCTCGAAATACCAAATACTTGGAAAAACTCAACCAAAAAGGGTTTAGCATCTGCTTCTTCGTTGGCAGCATCAGCCCATTCTTTAGAAAATTTCAGGGACCGGTCTTTAATTTCGTTCCAACTTAACGTCATTCTATTGATTGGCTTTTTGTGATGTTTGCAGCCAAAATAGTAAATTATACAACACTTTTCTAAGATTTTTGCAAGCGTAGCATTTTAGC
>DMHB01000394.1 GCA_003449595.1 Microscillaceae bacterium
GGGTAGTTTTTTGACTTTTCCCCCCACCCCATGCAAACTGTTAAAGACAAAAGGGATGGAGGTCATCGCATAGGCTTTGCGTACATCGATGGTATTGTATTTTTTGACTTCTTCGGCTTTGCTCACTTGTGTAGCTTCCGAGGTTTCTACAGTCTCTTTGAAAGTGATTTTACGCTTGGCTTGGCGGGCTAAGTTGTTTTCTAAGCTATGCTTATAGTATTTGCTTTCGGTTTCCTCGGTAGGTTCGTTGATTTTGACCACCTTGGTAATGGTTTGAATTTTCTGTAAAAACCGTGACTCTTTTTTGATATAGGCTTGTACTTCTTCGTATTGGCTGACTTTGTTGAGCAGAAACAACCCTCGGGTAGTGCCTACAAATAAGGTGTCGCCTAGAGCTAATGCAGTGGTAACGGTACCATCCAAGCCCGCATAAGTCGAGTAGGTTTTGACGGGTAGGCTGAGGTCGGCACGGCTAATGCCTTTGGCGTGGCAAATCCACAAGCTACCCAACTTATCGAGCGTCATACCATAGATTTCGTCGTCGGGCAGGCCGGTTTGGAAGTTAATTATCTTGTGCGTAATACCGGTTTTTTTCTCTACAATGATACAACCACCGGTTAGGGTGGCGGTGATAAAAAGTTTATCATTGAGGTTTTGGGCAAAACTGAGTTGGCTTGCGCGCAGATATTCGCCGGCTACCAAGTAAAATAGGCTGAACTCTTTACCGTCAAACAAATAGTGCCAGCTATTGTCGGCAGTGAACAATACGTTTTCGGCATCGTAGTCGAATGATGATTGCAGCACCATTTCTCTAAAATAATCGCCATTTTCGATGAGTTCAAAGCCGTTGGGTTTGAGCAAATGAAGCCCTACGCCTGCAATGTTGGCGTAGAGTTGTTTTCGATGCAAGAAAAAGCCGGCAAAACGTTGATCTTCTTGGGGGCGCCAAGTTTTTACAATTTGATCTTTGATTAAATCGACTTCAAAAATAGCTTGCTCGCTATAAAAAAAGCCAACATCGCCTTGGATAACAATGCGCGTGATTTTACCAAAACTTTTGGATTGTTGTTTGGCTAAATTTTGCAGGGCTTTTTGTTCGTTGTTGGGCTTTTGGAGGGGTTTGAAGGTTTCGCGGCCTAAATAATCGACTTCCAAATAGCCAAAATTTTCGCGGCAGCCTACATAAATTTTTCCTGTTTTGGAATGGATAGCCAAGCTGTAGGGGGTGGTTTGGGTGGCAATAATTCCCCAATTAACGCCATCGTAGGTTAGTACTCCTTTGGTATTGGCAAAATATAAAACACTATTTTTACCCTGTACAACGGCTGTATTGTGGTTGTCGATGCTGGGCAATGGAATTTTGTAGTGCTGCAAAAACAGGTCGCCTGGGGCTTGTGCTTGGAGAGAACCGGCCAACAACAGAAAAATGTGAAGTAGGCCATATGCGGCGCATCGGGTGGAATGTAAAAGCAGCGTTTGTCGCATTTTGCGCTATTTTTGAAAGTAACAGGTTTTTTTGATATGCTAAAAATAGAATTGTTTGTTGAAAAAAAGATAAAAAAAGCGAATTAGTTTCTCGTAGCGATGGCAAAAAAGCAAAAATATTATGTAGTGTGGGTAGGACGACAAACCGGAGTGTTTGATTCGTGGGCTGCCTGCGAAGCACAAGTCAGCGGGTTTGACGGGGCGAAGTTCAAAGCGTATCCTACCCGCGATCAGGCCACCAAAGCCTTGGAATTGGGTAGCTTGGCGAAGGCCAATGCCGTATTGGAAAAAGCAACAACTACCCAAGGAACAACGCATCACAAAGCCGGAAGTCCCATTGTACACAGCATTGCAGTCGATGCAGCCTGGAACACTGCTACGGGCGATATGGAATACCAAGGTGTGGTAGTGGGCACAGGGCAACGGGTATTTAAAAGTGTAGTGTACGAAGACGGGACAAACAATATTGGTGAGTTTTTGGCAATTGTCCACGCCTTGGCTTGGCTAAAACAACAAAATTTGAATACGCCTATTTATTCAGATAGCAAAACGGCCTTGGCTTGGGTGCGCAAGCGAAAGGCCAATACCAAACTTACCCCTACTACTCGTAATGGGGTATTGTTTGAATTGATTGAAAGGGCAGAGCTTTGGCTTCAGCAAAATACTTTCGAAAATCCGCTGTTGAAATGGGAAACAGCTATTTGGGGAGAAAACCCTGCTGATTTTGGCCGTAAATAACCCAAATTGATTTCGATAGGGAAGCTTACTCGGCAGTGGCTTGGTTGGCTGCTCCCATCAGGGTTAGTTTCTGACCAAGCTGTCTTACTTTATTTTCTAATGCTACTATTTTTTGTGCGTCAACTAATTGAAAATCAATATCAAAGCCTATTTCAGGATTTTTGGAAGTGCCATTGAGAAATATAGAAAACACACCGCTTTTCTGAGCCTTTTTTTGCGCTAAAGTAGGCAATGCGCCGCCTGTTTGTTTTTTAAAGTTGTCTAAGGGCACTTGTAGCCGAATGGCTATGGAATCGCGCCAAGAATAATTACCCTCCACAAAGAAATGTAATAAGTTAGAGTTGATTTCCATTTGAGGGATGATGAACTTGTCGCGCTCTATGCGAAAAGTATTTTTCACCTCCTTGAACTGTACTTGTTGGTAGTTACGGTTTTTGAAGAAGGCTTGTCCTACCTTCATCAAAGGGGCAAATCGTACCAACGAACCTGAAGGAATGTATATGTAAGCCTTGGCAAAGAAGTAAGGCTCAATAAACTCCAAATCGCTTTGCATTACACTATTAATCTGAATATCGGCATCTAACAGGCCATCAATATTTTCGGCACGGATGAATTGTTGTGAGAAATTATTCATTTCACCAAAGAAACGATACAGGTTAATTTTTTTTAGTTGTGCATCTAAGGTAAACCGAATGCTGTCTTCCGCCTTGAAATCCAGAAAACTCTGCAATTGAAGATTACCCTCAAATGCGTTCATTTTTAGGGTTTTGATGGTAAATTGTTCGTC
>DMHB01000184.1 GCA_003449595.1 Microscillaceae bacterium
ATTCAATAAAAATAGTAAAAAACCGCAAAAACCAATTAAAAGGAAGACAATTTATCTGACTCCACAAATTTTTACCAATAAATATTTATAAATTGGAATGATTTTAATGGTTTATTTAAGAGAACATCGCTACTGCTTATACACGCTATGAAAAAACTTTTAGTCAAAATTCTCAATGTTGAAGAAGATGAATTGATTGAAGTACTCCTTTTGTTGTTACAAGGCTTTTTGATGGGTGTTTTTTTATCAACCTACAATGTAGGGGCACAAACCTTGTTTCTGGATAATTTTGACGAGAAACGTGATTTACCAATCGCTATGATTATTACTGGGGTCATTGGCATTGTACTCACTTTTTCATTTAGTTGGCTGCAAAACCGTGTATCTTTCCCATTGCTATCGCTCACAGTAATGGTAAGCATTGTCATTACCATCGCAGCACTGCGGTATGGCTTTGGCACTATTGATGCCAACACCATGAAAAATAACAAGAACCTTATTTTTTTAGCTTTTGTATTGGCCAAACCCTTCGAGGCACTTGTTTCTTTAATATTTTGGGGTACGCTGGCGCGGATGTTTGCCATTAAACAACAAAAGCGAATTTTAGGGAGTATTGATGTTGGAAAAGCGCTGGCCTCACTGATTGCTTACTTTGCTATTCCGGTTATTTTGGTGGTTTTGCCCAACGTGGTTGATCTGCTTTATTTAAGCTTTGTTAGTGCCATTGTTTTCTGTGTGGTACTGATTATTATGGTGTTTTCTTCTAAGAACTTAAGTTTCTTCACTTATCGCAAAGGAGATGAAACCTATGAAAAACAAAACCAAACAGCCAGTTTGCAAGCCTTCTTCGGAAACGCGTATATATTATTCTTGATAGGTCTTACTTTCTTTGCTGTAATGAGTAGTGCATTCTTAGACTATTCGTTTTTGAACACCACAGCCGCCCAATATCCTAACGAAAAAGACCTGGGCAGTTTTCTGGGTGTTTTTGGAGGGTTTACCATTATTTTTGCCATTATTTCACAATTGTTTATTGCCGATCGCATTACAGAAATGTATGGTTTGCGGCTTACTTTGCTGATTAATCCCAGCCTCTTGCTTTTCTTTACTTTGATGGCCGTGTTGGCTGGTTCATTTTTAGGTTATACACCGGCATCGAGTACCTTTATTTTCTTTTTCTTGTCGATGGCTTTGGCAAAGTTATTTGCTGATGCCTTCAAAGACGCCTTCGATGAGCCAACAATGAAGTTATTCTTTTTACCCATCGAGTCGCGCATTCGCTTAGACGTGTCGGCCAAATTAGATGGGGTGGTCAAAGTAATGGCAGGAACCGTGGCCGGTATAACGCTTACATTGATTGACAACTCGCAGATTTTCAATCTCCTATCCTTTTCGTTCTTCTTATTGCCCATCATCATTGGATGGATATTTTTTGTAAACCAAGTACACGGCAAATACAAAACAACGCTGCAAAAAACCCTTCAAAACACGAAAAAACAACAGGTAAGCTATGTGCAAGAAACATTTGGGGTTGATCGCATTTTGCTCAATGCACTCAAACAAAGCCAAGCAACAGAGCAAAAAATTTTGCTGCTGAAAATTATGCAGCACATAGAACCCAGCATTTTTGAAACCAAATTGCGTGAATGGCAAAATACGTCAGAGCATAGTTTAGCACAGTTCATAGCTACCAAAGAATCTGAATTAGATAGCCTACAGTCAGGCATAAAAATATTTGGAGTCGCCTCTAATGGCAAGGCTGTGTCGATTGCAACTGCCGAGTTGGCCGCGCTACAACGCTCCAAAATAGCCATTGATAGAATCAAAGTTGCACGACTCTTACGTCAACAATTGCGAGAAGACACTCTGCCTATCTTACTACAATTATTGCGCGATCCTGACCCACAAGTCAAGTGGGCGGCATTGTTGACTTGCCGAAAAGTAAACCGTCCGGAAATATGGAGTTATTTAATTGACTTATTAGACGATGCTTTTTTTGCACAAATTGCCAAAGCAACACTTATTGATGCCGGCGAAGCTGTTCTGCCTGTTTTGGAAAATGCTTTTCATAAAACCGGCCAAAGCTTGGAAGTGATGATTAAAATAATTCAAATTTATAAGCGATTAGGTACTTCTGAGGCCATAGACCTCATTTGGAAAAAAATCGATCACCCCAGTAAGGAAGTCATCGAAGAAGCTTTGCTGGCATTTAGCTATTGCAATGTGAGTATACCCGAAGAACGAATTACCAATATCAACTATATTTTAGATGTAGAAATGAGCGACGCCGCTTGGGATGTGGCCGCAATGACTGAAATTCCGGAATATGACTTTACGCAACCTCTTCGTGAGTCATTACAAGAAGAGATTACTTATAATTTTGACAACGTGTTCAACTTATTGGGGGTGATTTATGACCCTCAATCTATTCAGCTGGTTCGCGAAAATTTAGAATCCGGCTCAAGCGAAGGAAAACTATTCGCCATCGAATTATTAGACATATTCGTGGAAGACAAGTTGAAGAAAAAGTTGTTCCCTTTGATAGATGAATTGGATTTGACCAAGAAAAATGATGCTTTGCAAATTTATTTTCCGCGTGAAGACCTCAACGAAGTGGATGTGCTCAAGCATCTCATCATGCGCGACTATAATTATACCAACACTTGGACGAGGGCTTGCGCGATGTATGCGTTAGGGAAAATGGAAGAAATAGGCGGATTAGATGAGTTGATAGCTAATTTGTTTCACCCTGATCCGCTTTTGATGGAAATGTCGGCTTGGGCTTTGTACTTTAAAAACGAAAAGCTTCTCCTCAATTTATGTCAGCGTTTGGATGCCAAGGCTGTTGCATATATTCTGAACACGGTTATTCCAGCTTGCCAACAGCGAGGAGGTTTTATGCCCTTGCGGTTTGATAGAATTATGTTTTTACGCAAAGCAAGTTTGCTGAAAAATGTGCAAGGTGATATTATGGCTCAGTTGATAGAAATGATTCAAGTAGAAACTTACAAAGCAGGCGATGCCATCGTTTGGAGTACTCAAGATAGCTTAGTACCTCTGTGTTTTATTGCTTCGGGGCAAGTACAAGTAAAAGATAACAGATCGGAAGAGCGTCG
>DMHB01000461.1 GCA_003449595.1 Microscillaceae bacterium
TCTATTTCGATGCGAAGGTTTTTTCCGGTGCGTTCCAAATACTCTTTGGTATTGATGATGGCCTTGGTAATGCTGCCCGCATAAGCGATATGGTTGTCTTTCAGCATAATTAGGTCAAAAAGGCCAAATCGGTGGTTTGTACCTCCCCCAATTTTTACAGCCCACTTATCAATCAATCTGGCATTGGGTGTAGTTTTTCGGGTATCTAACAGTTTGGCTTTTGTATGTTGGATCAACTGGTTCAGTTGGTGTGTATGTGTAGCAATACCACTCATCCGCTGCATACAGTTCAAAACCAGCCTTTCGGCACTCAAAATAGAACGCGCACTACCACTTACTATCAACCCTACTGCGCCTTTCTCAACTTGATCGCCGTCTTTTACAAAAAGTTCGACAGCCAAATTTGGGTCAACTTCTTTGAAAATATGAAGCGCCAGCTCTACTCCGGCCAAAATACCATCTTCTTTGATGAGTAATTGCGCCTTCCGCTGGGCTTGCTCGGGCACACAAGCCATCGACGAATGGTCGCCTTCTCCAATATCTTCTTGAAGTGCTAATTGGATAAATCTACGAATGTTCTCTTCTGTCCAGTAATTAAATTTCACGGTTGCAAAAATATGAAAAATGTTTGAATCCTTTACTTGCTTGCCTACCTAAAGCATTGTTACATACGAATAAGCGCAGCATAGGCACCATCCATCGATTTGAGTGATTCGTGGGTGCCTCGTTCGATGATTTGGCCGTAACGCAACACAATGATTTCGTCGCTGTCGCGAATGGTACTAAGGCGGTGGGCAACACCCAACACGGTGCAGGAGCGACGACGAATATTGCTTTCAATAATTTTTTCAGATACCGGATCTAAGGCGCTGGTGGCTTCATCAAGAATCAAAACGGAAGGGTTATTGACCAAAGCCCGCGCGATTTCAAACCGTTGCCGTTGTCCTCCACTTAGATTTTTACCTCCTTCGGTGATGAGGCTTTTGTAACCGTCTTTGCGCCTACTGATGGTTTCGTGAATCAAAGCATCTTTGGTGGCTTTGGTAATCAACGAATCGGGAACTGTATTGTCCCAAAAGGTCAAAATTTCCTTGACAGAACCTTCAAACAAATAAGTGTCTTGATCGACCATAGCTACGGAGTTGTTCAAAATTTCACGAGGAATAGTTTTTCTGGGTTGGCCATCCAGCAAAATCTCTCCAGACCAAGGTTCATACCATCCTGCCAATAGCTTGGCAATGGTCGATTTGCCACTGCCCGAGCCTCCTACCAAGGCTACCCGTTCGCCTGGTTGGATAGTGAGGTTAAAATCTTTGATTAATGGCTCGGCTAACCGACTGTAACCGAAAGTAATATTTCTGAACTCTACGTGTCCGACAAGCTTTTGGGTGATGATATGGTAATGGGGCCTCCCCGCTTCCCAAGGGGTTTCTGTTTGGGTTTGTGGGTCGATTTTTGACTGTAAAATATCATCCAATCGCCCCATTTCGCTTTCTGTTTCTTGGAGTTTACCTCCTAAGCCTACTAAGTTTTCTACAGGCTCGTAGAAATGTTGCATCAAACTTTGGAAGGCAACTAACATCCCGATGGTCATTACCCCATCCATAATGCGTAAGCTGCCCCAAGTAAGGATAATAATGACGTTTAAAAATTTGAGTAACGTAGGAATCGTATTGAGATAAACCGAGAGGATAGCTGCCCGCTGTGAGGCATTGACTACCCGACTCATGTAACCTGTCCACTTTTGAAAAAAGTCGTCTTCACTTCCATTGGCTTTGATGCTTTCAATGCGCTGGAGGCCATTCATGGAAACACCTGATAGTTTGCCTTCTGCATATTGCAAATTGCTGTAAAGCTCTGTGCGCTTTGGGCCAATCAGCCTAAGCGCTACGATATTGGCCAAGGCAAGTCCTAAACCCACAAAAGAAAGCAAGATATCGTATTGCAGCATTACGATAAAATAGAAAACAACTAAAATTAAATCAAGGAAGTTTTTGGCAAATTGATTAGAAACAAGATGCGCTACGGTGTCGTTGAGCGAAACACGCGAAGCAATATCACCCGCAAAGCGCTGCCCAAAAAAATCGATAGGCAACCGTAGCACGTGCCAAAAAAACTGTGCAGAAGTGAGTACAGATAGCTTGGTTTCGAGCAACAATAAATACCGATTTTTTAGCCATTGTAGAAAAGAGTTTATCACCAAAGTAAACCCCATTCCAATCAATAAAGGTAAAAACCAATCGTGAAGCTCTTCTACAAGTACATCGTCAACGAATACTTGTAGGAAGATAGGCACCAGCAATCCCGGTATAATCATTAGCAGGCTAATGAGCACCACCAAGGCCAAATCGCGTTTATACCCGGCCAAACGTTTACTTAGACTTGAATAAAGTGTAGGCTTTTTGCCTCCCTTTTGAAAATTTTCGTCTTTCTCGAACGTAAGCACTACCCCTGTAAAACTATCATAAAACTCGTCATAGCTTACGGTTCGGTGTCCTTCGGCAGGGTCATTGAGAAATACCTTGTTTTTTGATTTTTGAATTCCTTCGACTACTAAGAAATGGTTAAAATTCCAGTGAATGATAAAGGGGGGTTGTAAGGTGGTTAGTTCGTCGGGTTCTTTCCTAAAGCCTTTGGCGACCAAGCCATTTTCGCGGGCAGCTTTCAAAATATTGTTGGCATTGCTTCCATCGCGGGTTACATCGCAAGCATACCGAAGTTGTTCTAAGGGTAAATATTTCCCAAAATAACCCAAAATAATCCCCAATGATGCTGCGCCACATTCGACAGCTTCCATTTGCAAGTACGTAGGGGTTTTGATAGTTTTTTGCATAGGAGATAAAGGTGAGCATAAACTAACCACGCAAAGTGGTTATTTCATCTAAACTTACAGATTTAAAATATTGGTAAACCCTGATGATGATGGCTAACCCAATGGCAGCTTCGGCAGCAGCCAAAATCATTACAAATAAAGCGACTAAGTTACCTTGTAGGCGTGCCGGATCATACGCCGAAAAAGCCACAAAATTGAGATTGGCTGCATTAAATATTAATTCGACCCCAATCAAAACCATAATGGTGTTACGCTTTGTAAGGGTGATGAAAATCCCAGCCGCAAATAACAAAGTGCCTATCGCTAAAAATATTTGGAGTAATTCCATAATTGGGATAAAATGAAACTTGAATTTACAATATGGCTAAATATTATTGGATTTCCGAATCATCGCCGAAATGGGCTAAAATAAGGTTTTACCGCAAGGAAAAAACGCAAAGAAACTTGGTGTAAGCTCCCCGAGGGGTCGGTTTGGCCAAACAACACATTGTACCCGTAATGCAAGG
>DMHB01000436.1 GCA_003449595.1 Microscillaceae bacterium
TCAAAACCTTTTTTGATGGCATTGAGGGCTATGGCTATATCTCGCTCTTTACTGCCTTCCTTCTTACCTTTTTCTTTACCTTTCTTTTCCGCCGTATTCATCACGGCAAACCAATCATTTTTTTCTTTCCAACTTTGTTCGTATTCCATCAGTTCCTCGGGTTTATATTGGGCTATTTCACATTCTTGAAAAAGTTTTAAAAAGACACCTTGGCGAATTTCTTCAGGCATTTTGTCCAATCGGTGTATATTTTTGAAAACGTACAACCAGCGTTCTAAGTTTCCCTCCAAATTGGTCAAGTCTTTGTCAAATTTGGGCATTTCCAAATAGACAAAACTGAGCTTGTCGTGAAAGAGGCGTCGGGTTTCCTGGTCGATGAGTTTTACTCTTGAGATGACTTGCTCAGGATATTGATTATCAAAGACAAAATCCATAATCCATAATCGATATGCTATAAACGGCTTTGAGTTCATAATCCCAAGCGCCTTTTTTGCCTTGTTCTTGTAGGGGAAAAGAAGCGTAGTAGAGGCTGCGGTCTTTGAAATGGATTTGTTCGGCACGTTGCAGTTCTACAATAAATTTTTCTCCGTTTTGATTTTCGCAATAGAGGTCAAAGATGGCTCTTCGTTCTGCTTCTTGTTGCCCCAATTGCTCGCTGTTGCGATAGCGCAGGTCGGTGATGGGGCTGATTTCTTGTGACAGGAGGCTGTTCAGAAAATCGATGAGCAGGTCTTTGTTGCGTTCGGTACCGAAGATGCGTTTGAAACCGAAGTCGGTAAATAGGTTGATGTAGCGGCCTAAGTGTGAGGTGTTCATCTTTGGTTCAGCAAATTGGTCTGAACTAAGATAAGTTTTTTTAGGATAAAACTCCTGCATCAGCTGCCAATGCTTCGTGTTACCCCGCCAATGTGAGTGCCTATATTGACTTACACAGCTGATATTTTATACACAACCTCACAAAAAAACTTCCTAAGCAGCCGCGTGGGGCTTTTCAGGAAGTTACTAATTATCGCGCAAAGCGTCAAGCAAAAATTATTTCCACTTGGCGATGCCTTCGGCGATGGCATCTTTGTAGCTTTTGTAGAAGTTGTCGTTTACTTTTTCGCCAATGGTTTGGGCTTCTTGCGCGAATTTAAGGGCTTCTTTGGCGTTGCCTTGCGCTTCCAAAATCAAGGCTTTGAGCCAACGGTTGAAGAAGTGCTCGCGCAGCATTATCGAATTATCAATAAATTTGGTAGCCTCGGCTAAGTCTAAGTTGTTTTTGAGGTAAAACTCGGCTGCCAAAGCATACGAATACCATACATTGCCCAACGAGGCGTTGATGTTTTGCTTACCGGCGGTAGCAGGGTCGGTTTTCACGGCAAACGAAGCCGATACATTTTCCCAAGTCAAAGTAACCAAGCCGGTTACGTTGTCGTTGGCCGAAATGGTATAAGTCAAACGTTCTGCGAAAGCGCCCGATTTTTCAGCTTTGGCGGTAAAGCGCAACACATCGTCGGCGGCATCGTAGCTAAACACCCCATTGCCTTTGCTGTCTTTGCTCAAAATCCAAGTCCACTCTTGTTCCGTAGGAATGGTAATCAATGTATAAGCACCTTTGGCTATTTTTTGGCCATTGATTTCTACTTCCTCACTGAAGGTGATCTTGGTAGGACGGTTGGCACCGGCTCTCCACATTTCGTTGTAAGGCACAACATCGCCCCATATTTTGCGACCATTGACGGCAGGCGAAGAATAGTCGATTTTGATTTCGGTTAGCCCGACTACTTGCAACACGCTGGCGCGGGGGCTGGGTTGCGGAAGCTGAACAGTTTGCGCGGTAGCGAGGCTACTCCAAGCCGCCCATACAAATACAAAAAGGCAGAATCTGATTTGCATAGTTTATTTGTGTAAAAAAATGTGATAAAATGAGTAATGATTTAACAGGCGCAAAAATAGTATAAATCCCACAACTGGCGCAGGTTTTCGCAAAAAGTGGCTTAATTTTGCAACTTTACAAAACCACAAGGGTCGATTTGTACACTATGAAACATTATTTTTTGAGACATTTGAGCCATCATTTGCTGTTGGCAGTTTTGCTTTTTGTAGGGGCTATGCCTGCCAGCTTGGCGCAAAGTTATACCGTCCGCGAGAACGTAGAAAAAGGCAAGGCCGAAATGGAAAAAGGCTTTTTTGAAGAGGCTTTGAGCTACTTCAATCGGGCTTTGATGATAGACAGCCGCAGCGAAGAGGCTTTGTTTGAGCGTGGGCGGGCTTTTTGGTGGATGAAGAAATACGACGATGCCTTGTACGATTTTCAGATGGCTTTAGACATCGACCCCAACCGCATCGATTCCTATATTTTGATGGGTACCATTTATTACGAAAAGAAAAACTACACCGATGCCATCGACAAATACAACAAAGCCTTGGCGCTAAGCCCCAATTATGCGTTGGCGTACAACTACCGCGCCGAGTGTCATAAAGAAATGGGGCTGCTTAACGATGCTTTGGACGACTATAACCAAGCGATTCGGTTTGAACCCAATATGGCTGTCCTGTATTTTGGGCGGGGGCAATGCAATTTGGAACTGCACAACTACGAAGCTGCCGAAAGTGATTTTTCGCAGGCTATGCAATTAGCGCCCGACCAAGCGCATTATTTAGAAGAAAGAATTTCGGCGCGTTTTTTAAAACAAGATTTTGTGGGCACTATCGAAGATTTGCAAGGACTGAAAGAATCATTTCCTGCTTTGTTTGAAACGTTCCACTATGGACTATTGGCTACTTCGCACGGTATGTTGCAAAATTACCCGCAAGCCGTCGAGGCTGTAAGTGTAATCATCGAGAAAACTCCTCAAGAGGCTTCTTATTATGCCGAGCGAGCCTCTTATTTCAAACTGATGAACCAACCCGACAATGCCCTGCAAGATTATTTGAGCATTGTGGCTTTAGAGCCTGACAACATTATGTATTTGGAAGCCATCGGCGAAATGTATGCGGCTCAAGAAAACTTAGAGCAGACCTTGGTATATGCCCAAAAAATAGTAGATCTACAACCCGAAAACGCACAGGCACATTATTGGATTGGCTGGGTTTTTCTCCGCCAAGGCAACCCAAAAACAGCCAAGCCGGTGTTGGTCAAAGCAGCCCAGTTGGGATACCCGAAAGAAAAAATGGAAGCAAGCGCACAAAAATTAGCTAAAAAAGGTTTCTCTAAATAAGCTATCTTGCGACAGTATGAAAAATACGGCAGCCCAAATCCTAACCCAGTATCAACTTCGCCATACGGCTTGCCGTGTGGCTATCTTAGACTTGTTCTTAGCCCAATCGTTTGCTTTGGCGCAAGCCGATATTGAAAAGAATTTAGATACTGAGTACGATCGGGTTACGGTGTACCGAACACTCCGTTCTTTTTTAGACAAAGGCGTGCTGCACAAAGTATTAGATTCTAGCAGCACACCCAAGTTTGCCCTTTGCACTTCTACTTGCACCTCGCAAACCCACAACCACCAACACCTTCATTTTAAGTGCGAAATATGCAACCAGACTACTTGCTTAGACAAGTTGGGGGTGCCTGCTTTGACCTTGCCGGAAGGCTATCAAGTACAAGAAATTAATGTGTTGGTTCAAGGCGTTTGCAAAGGTTGCGCCACACAAGCAGCGGTTTAAATGATGCGAATGGCCATAAAACAGCAGTGGGAAATCGTCAAGCAAAATTGGCAGCAAGTACAGCCTTGGCAAGTCATCGTGCTGATAGCTGTGATGCACTTGGCGGGTCTTATCGGGCTGAGCATCCCTTTGACCAGACCTCTTTTTCAAGCCCTGACCCCTTTTAATTTGGTGGTAGCTACCGGGCTTTTGTTGTACTTCTTCGAGCAAAAAAACAAGGCTTTTTGGATCAATGCCGGCTTGGTAGGCTTGTTAGGATTTGCCGTCGAGGTGGTCGGCGTGCATACACAACTTATCTTTGGCCAATACGACTATGGCAGTACCTTGGGCTTGAAATTGTGGGAAGTTCCCCTGCTGATTGCCGTCAACTGGTTGATGATGGTAGCGATGACAGGCGCAATGGTGGCTAATCTTCCTCTGGGGCACTTAGCGCAAGCTGCACTGGCCGCTACGCTGATGGTGATATTAGATTTCTTGATTGAACCCATAGCCATTGTGTTAGACTTTTGGGACTGGTATCTACACGAAATACCCGTTCAAAACTTTATAGCTTGGTGGATAGTCGGGTTTCTATTGCATTATTTCTTTACCCCTCGTTTTTGCCGGCAGCCCAATCCTGTGGCACCTTGGCTCTACTTCATTCAGTTTACTTTTTTCTTGATTTTATATATTTTTGTTTAATTTTTTTTTATAAAAGTTAAACAAAAATAAAATTGCCTTGTTCAGTCTATGGTTCTGAAGCATGGCTCTGCCAAAGACGGCCTAAGACAGATGCTTGGTAATTAGAAAGGTTCTAAATTGTGAAACCTTTGATTGCAAGTCAAGATTAAAATGAGTCAAAGTAGGCGAGTGATTAATTTATTTTGGATAATGCTTAAACAAATTGCTCTTGCTGCTGTTTCAATGATAGCTTTCTTGGATGTTTCGTCTAAAAATGGTGTAAAAACATTAAAAAATTTATAAATAAGCCATTGGAAGTTGTTGTAGGTATATTTTCCCTTTCCATATTCAAACCACGGTATCGCATTCAATAGAAATTTTATTTCATCAACAATACAACGTATGAGTTTTTATTCCATCAAAGATTTAGAACATTTATCAGGTATCAAAGCCCATACGCTCCGAATCTGGGAACAACGCTATAATTTAGTGAGTCCCAAACGCACCGATACCAACATCAGGTATTACGATGACGTAGATTTGAAGCTTATTTTAAATGTTTCGCTCCTGAAAGACAATGGCTTTAAGATTTCTAACATAGCCAAAATGTCGGTCGAGCAAATGAAAACAGAAGTAATTAACATTACTGAAAAAAGTTCTAAGTATGCCGATCAAATTCAAGCCCTTACCTTGGCTATGATCGAACTCGACGAAGAACGCTTTGAAAAGGTGGTTTCTACCAACACCTTGCAAATTGGCTTTGAAAAGACAATGATCCACGTGATTTACCCTTTTCTGACCAAGATTGGATATTTGTGGCAAACTGGTGCTATCAGCCCTTCGCAAGAGCATTTTATTTCGCACCTCATTCGCCAAAAAATTATCGTAGCGATGGATGGGCAGGTGGTTACGCCCACGCCTCAGTCCAAGAAGTTTATGTTGTATTTGCCCGAAGGCGAACTCCACGAGATAGCTTTGCTTTTTGCAGCTTATTTGGCCAAATCGCGTAACCACAAGGTGGTTTATTTAGGGCAAAGCCTGCCTTTTGAAGACCTACGCGAGGCATACAACATCCATAAACCTGATTTTGTAATGACCATCATTACTTCAGTGCCCAATTACGACGAAGTAGAGGCGTATGTGAAGAAACTCTCCAAGGCATTTGAAGAATCTAAAGTAGTTTTGAGCGGTTACCAAGTAGTGGCCCAAGATTTGGATACCGATGAGAATGTTTTCATCGTGAAGAAAATACAGGATCTAATCGATTTGATCGAAACCGTCTCCTAATTCCAACCCATAGATTTAAAAAAATCCCTTGTTGCAACGAAGTGTAACAAGGGATTTTGTATTGATAAATAGGCTGTTTAGCTTATT
>DMHB01000373.1 GCA_003449595.1 Microscillaceae bacterium
TGTCATTAGTTCGTACAATACAATGGCACTCATCTTCCAGAAAACTGAAAAGATAGACAGCGCCTTGGTCTATTTTAACAAAGCACTTCAAGCGTCTTATGTACAAAAAAACAGGTTATGGGAAGGAATCGTAAAGGGCAATATTGGCTCAATTTATTATAACCAAAAGCGCTATGAAGAAGCATTGCCTTTATTACAAAAAGACGTTGAAATCAGTCTTGGATATAAATTATATGCCAATGCAGTATTATCGCTGTCGGACGTTATTTTGATTCATTTGGCACAAAAAAATTATGCTGAAGCCCAAAACAGCCTTTTACGATGTGATACCTTGTTAAAAAAAATTGAATGGATTGCTGTAGATATCAGAGCCTATGCAAAATTTTATGAGACTTCGGCTATATATTATGAAACCCTACAAGCATACGAGCAAGCGTCACGTTATAGACGACTGTATGAAGATGCTGACAAAGCCTACCGAAAATATATAAAAGACATCGATATTCAGCGTATTAAGTTTAGGTACAACTATGAATTAAAGCAACGTGACATTGAAAAATTGACTGAAAAAGCAGCCTTACAGCAAACTTATTTATATATCATTGGCTTTGCTTTAGCCACCGTTATTTTAATGATAATCGTACTTGTGCAGCGGTTTTATCAAAAAAATGTATTGATGGCTCGCCTCAGGACGCAAAACGAGCAAATCAAACAAAATAATGAACAGCTGTTGCTGAATATGGAGCAAATTACCCAGCAGACTCAAATGATTGAATCACAAAACCAAGCTTTGTATGCCAGTAATTTGAGCAAAGACAAGATTTTTTCTCTCATTTCTCATGATCTTCGAAGTCCGCTTGCAAGGCTCAAAGGGATTGTTGGTTTGCTCCAAGACGACCTGCTTAGCATTGTGGAGTTACAAAAAATTTTACCTGCGCTTGAAAATAATTTGGATAGCACACTCAACCTAACCGAAGAACTATTGTATTGGGCTAAATCCCAAATAGGAGGCCTGCAAGTACACCCTACTTTGTTAAATCCAAGTCTTATCGTCCAACAAACCATTGATTATCTCCAAAAAACTGCGGAAGCGAAAGGCATTTTATTATCCAAAGGATCACTGTTAGACCTTCCTGTGGTTTGGGCTGACGAAAATATGATAAAAGCTGTTTTACGTAACCTCATAAACAATGCTATTAAATTCAGTAATAAAAATGAAAGTATTATCATTACTGCTGATTATGAACCCCAAGATACTGTTTTGTTTAAGATTTCGGATACAGGCATTGGCATCAAACCCGAAATAGTGGAGACAATGTTTAAAAATGAGCCTGTCAGGTCAACTCAAGGCACAGCAGGCGAAAAAGGAACTGGTTTTGGGCTTACCTTGTGCAAAGATTTTGTGGTGCAAAATGGTGGCCAAATATGGGTGAAGAGCACTTGGAGAAAAGGAAGTGAGTTCTGTTTTACTTTGCCTGTAGTTACTGCAAATTAGGCTTAGTACTTGCCCTGAACATTTTGTAATTCCACCTATACAGGCTTCTGTTGTTTATAGCTCTAGCAAAGCAAGACTACACACTTATTTCAGCAGATATAGCGATAAAAATATGGGCGTGTAATGAAAACAAACTCATACGCCATAAGGGAAGACGTTTGGTGAGTATAGCAAAATATCTTGGTATGAAGGTAGTTTTTTGTGGCAAGTGGAAAAACACCTAACACCGCTGAAAAAAGAGACAAGTTTCACGGAGATGTAGGCCGTGTATTTCTTCGTGGTATTCTTATGCCAAATTGCTTGTTTGTGCGGACACAAACAAGGGTGGAAATTCATCACCTCACCCACCGCCGTTATCAGCCTATCCGTTTCGGTGGGGATACCGATAACTTGCAGATAGCATACCCTCTCTCAAGCCCTTTTGCTTGTTGGCCTATCGTATTGTCTGCCAACAAAATAGCAAATTATACAACACTCTGCAAAGATTTTTGTGAACGCATCATTTGGACTCGTGAAAGTATGGTTTGACTGATCGAATGCTTGGTTGCTAAATAATCGGGTAATGCTCAAAGTGTTACCAACCACCAAGCTATCGCCGCAAAGGCCAATTGAAACGCAAACAAAAGAGCCCCCAACACCAGCCCCCGTTTGCCTGATTGATACAAGGTCTTGAAACTGACCTGAAGCCCTATGCCGCTCATCGCCACCGTGAGGATGAAAATCCCGGCCTTATCGATAAGAACCAACCAAGCGGCAGGAAGCTGTAGAAAAAAGCTACCCAAGGTAATCAAAAGAAAACCCCACAAATACCAAGGTAGCTGAAAAATTTGCCGGAGACGCTTGGCTGGCGCAGCCTCTTGGGTGAAATAAACAAACAACAACAAAGCAGGCGATAAAAGCGCTACTCTTGCCATTTTGACGGTCAGGGCTACCTCGCCCGTGGCCTTGCTGATGGCATACGCTGCTCCGGTTACGTTACCTACTGAATGTAGCGAAGCACCAAGTAGAAAACCGACCGCTTCGGTTTTCCAGCCCAAGGGCAATAATACAAATGGCAAAAGCAACATACCCAACAGCCCAAACAGGTTGACTACTGCCAGCGCAATGCCCGCATCTTCGCGCTTTTGGGCTACCAAAGGCGACAAAGCCGCAATGGCCGAAGAACCACAAAAGGCAATACCAAACCCAATCAGCCAACTGATAGACCTTGTATATTGAAGTTTTCTTGCCAAAAATCCCGTGAGCAACAATACAGAAGCAACCAATAAAACCAACGCCAACAAAATGCCCCCACCCAAAGCAGCCAGCTGCTCGACCCGAATCCCAAAAGCCAAGAAAATGACCGAGACCTCCAGCAATTTGGTGCCGGTATATTTTACACCGGCTTGCAACGACTCGGGCAGTTTCCATAGGTTGCCCAACAACATCCCCAGTAAAAGACCGGCCAATACCTGGTTGATCCAAGGCAACCAAGGTGCCACCCCGTAGGCTATGGCGCCCACTAACAAAGTAAATAAAATACCTTTGTAAGGTAGCCGCATACTGGATTAGGGTTTGGTAGAATTGCCAGCTACCCGTACCAAATACACCGAATTACAAGCCTTTTGGCGTGTAGCAGGGTTGAGAAACTCGGGCGTAAGCGAAGATATATGAAAGCGGTTGTAGGTTTTTAGCACTTCGGCAGTGGGTTTGGGCAGGGCTTTGATTTCGGCCAGCCCGGTCGAGTCGGTATAAACCCAGCAAGGCCCACCCGTTTGGGTAATTTCGGGCAACATCGACGCATCGTGTAGCCATTGGGTATTTTTTCGGCTGTAAAAATCGATCGAATGCCAGTGGGCTTTATATACATACACACGCTCTATCGGAATATCAGGTTGTTGGCGGATGTACTTCGCCACCACCGAGCCGGTTTGGTATTGAAACAATGTCGGATAAATATGTGCATTCAGCCAAAGGTTCACCCCTACGATGCTCAACCAGCCAGTGGTTACCAATTGATGGTAAGGGTTGCGGCTCAGCCCCATCGCCCAAGCGCACCCCAGCAGTAGCCCTATGCCTCCTGCCCACAAAACCCAAGTTTGCATCGGGAAAGCCCACAAGGCAAGTACAAATCCCAAAAGCCATACCACCGATACGGTAAAGTATTGCAAAGCACGGCTAACCCGAAACCAGCGACGCAAAGGGGTTTCGGTCAGTATTTTATCCATATACACGCCGGTAAGGATGGCAGCCAGCGGAAACACCACATAACTATAATGAGGCAACTGATACTTAGAAGTAGAAACCATCAAAAAAGGCAATACAAACCCACCCAAAGCGATGGCCTCTTGTCGCGGGTTGAGCAGGAAGCCCTGGCGAACTATCTGCCGAAAGGCAAACCACAAAGCCGGAAGAAAAAGGAAAGTCCAAGGAAGAAAGCTCCAAAGAAAATTTTCGGCCTGAAAAGTTACACTGACATTATTGTTCCATTCGTTTTCGCCGGTAATGCGGCCAAAGCTCTGCGTCCAAAAATAAAACCGCAGCCCCGATTGTCCAGTCTTATAATTGACTACCTTTTCAGGATGCAAATCAAATTGTTGGTACAAACCAATGCACATCGGCAGCAGCAACAGGGCTACAATGCCAGCGCCTACCAACCATTGCCATTTGAAAAAATTGCCCCACTGCCTTTTCAAAATAAAATCGACGGTAAAGGCTGCCACGGGCACAATCAGCCCAATAGGCCCTTTGGCCAACATCGCCAGGCCAACGCCCACAAACCCGCCTATCAAATATATCCAACGTCTTTGTTGTAAATAAGCCGCCAGTTGCCAAATGGCCAACATCACTGAGCCTGCCAAAATGCCGTCGGTGCGCACGTCGTGGTTTATCAAAATAAACGCTTGACAAGAAAGCAACACCAAAGCCGACAAATAAGCTGCTTGGACGCTGTAATACAATCGGGCAAACCGATACGCCGCAAAGGCAGCCAACAAACTAAACAAAATAGCAGGAAGGCGGTAAGCAAAATTGTTGATGCCAAACACAGAAAAGCTAAACGCAGTAAGCCAAAACAACAAGGGAGGTTTGTCTAAATAATCGACCCCTCGATTATATACTTGCAAATAACTGCCCGTTTCGAGCATTTCTTTGGCAATGGAGGCATATTGGGCGGCATCCACATCCATTACTTCTAACCTTGCCCCCAAGGCAAACACCACCAACAAAGCGGCAAAAGGAAGTAGCTGAGCAATTGAGCGCATAAAAGCTTTTTTGAATGCGAAAATAAGTCGTTTTTTGGAATAGTTGCCAAAAACACTTGTGTTTTACAGGCTGTTGG